>JAWOCW010000300.1:0-6524 GCA_046483615.1 Desulfosudaceae bacterium | reverse complement strand
ATTCTGACCGCCATCCGCTATGCCTGGACCGGCGAGCCTTTTGACAAGATCGAAGTTCTGACCGGAAAAACCATGAAACCGACCCCGGGCATGAACAAAACCATCCTGGTGGGTAAATGCATCTACCAGGCCCACAAGGACAACCCCGACATCAAGGAGATGATCGCCATCAAGGGTTGCCCGCCCCAACCGAAAAATATCCTCAAGGCCCTGCAGCAGGCCGGTATTGACGCCAATCCCGACCTGTTTGCCAACGTCGCCCAGCTGCCGGGATTCTTTATGAACCGTTACCAGGGTAAACCGGAATATGACGAAAACCTGTTCCGGATCAGCCCTGAGGGCTAGGCTGCCGGGAATGCTGAGAGTTAGGCCGGCGCCGGATGGCGTCAAGCAGAAGGCCAAAGTGGTAAAAAGTCCGGGCCGGGCCCGTCGGCGTCATTCTTCCGCGAACTCCCGCCAGGCCGCCCAGTACTCCGGAAACATCTCAAAATCATTATGCCCGGCCGCGTTGACGTAAACAATTTTTTTGTCGCAGGTCAGGCTTTCATACAGCCGGCGGCTGCGCTCAATGGGAATGACTTCGTCGTTTTCCGAGACAATGGCCAGTGTTTTTGACTCCAGGCGGGGGCTGAATTCGATGGTCTGGTACTTATCCTCCAGAGCCACCTTGACCAGCCATTTGGGAAAGGAACGGCTGGCCACCCGGGCGATGCTGTCATAAGGGCTGACCATAATCAGCCGGGGAACCGCCCTTTTCCAGGCCAGGTAAGCGGCTATGCCGGTGCCGAGACTCCGGCCGGCGGCGATCACGGATTCCGGTTCAACTTGATACTGGTCAATGATATGGTCATAAATAACCAGCGCGTCGGCCTTGAGGTCCTTTTCCCGGGGGGAACCGTCGCTGCGGCCGTAGCCCCGGTAATTCATCAGCACGAAATTGGCCTCCACCCCCCGCTCCATCAATTCGATATTGGCCGAGACTTCTTCCCCGTTACCGCCGAAATAGATGATGGTGGGCAGAGCCGCCAGATCTTTCCGGATCAACCACCCCCGCGAATAAATCTTTTCGGTCACGGGAATCTCGAGGCTGACAACCTGAGGATATCTTTCCTTAATCAATTTTATCCGGGATTCAGGAACCGGCAGAGGATAATAGAGCAGTTTCCGGGTAAACCGGCAGGACTGCGTAAAAAGCAGTATCAGGAAAACCAGCAACACCAGGGCCAATGGTTTCATGAACACCCCCCCTCATTCTCAGGGTAAAAACTTATGCTTTTCTACCACCAGCCGGCCGCCACCGTCGCGGCCAGGCCGGCCAGGCCGGCGGACAGCAGCATCAGGCGACAGGCCTGATAAATATGCTCCGGCGCGGCTTCTCCCAGACCATGGCCGATCCTGGGTTTGTCCACCAGGCGGCCGTGATAATAATTGGGTCCGCCCAGCCAGATTGACAGCGCCCCGGCAAAAGCCGCTTCCGGGTAACCGGCGTTGGGGCTGCCGTGATGCCGGCCTTCCCTGACAGCCGTCACCAGGGCGGCCAGGCCGCGCTTACAGAAAATAGCGGCCGCCAACGGAATAAACAATACCGCCAATCGCGCCGGGATAAAATTGGCGACGTCATCGATCCGGGCAGCGGCTTTACCGAAAAGAAGGTAGCGTTCGTTTTTGTAGCCTACCATGGAATCCAGGGTATTGACCATCTTGTAGGCCACCGCCAGGGGCACTCCCCCGATCACCGCGAAAAAAAGCGGTGCTATTACCCCGTCCACCAGGTTTTCCGCCACGGTTTCCACCGCGGCCCGGGCGACCCCCTCCCGGGGCAGCCGTTCCACCTCCCGGCCGACGATGAAAGCCAGGTTCTTGCGGGCCGAGGGCATGTCCCCGGCCGCCAGATATCCATGAATGACCATGGCGGCCTTTTCCAGGCCGCGGGCTGAAACACAGAAATAAAGCAGGACCACCGCCGCCAGATCGGCCAGCAGCGACGACCCCAAACCGGCCAGGTGGATCAGCAGGGCCGCTCCCGCCCCGGCCCCGATCACCAGCGCCACGGCAAAAAGCAGACCGGCCCGGACGGGCGATCCGGGCAGCCGCCGGAAGAGCGGCTCGGCTTTCTCAATGGCCTTACCCATCAGACGGATGGGATGGGCCGCGAAATCAGGATCACCCAGCCACCAGTCCAGGGCAAAGGCGGCCACGATAATATACCAGGAAACGTCGAACATCCTTAAAACCCCAGGTCCTGATTGATCAGAATGATCTTGAGGCGACCCGGGGGAAAGGATTTTTCGGTAATCACCCAGGTATTGCAGATACGGTCCGGGCTGGAGCAGTCCTGGCAGGCGGCCGTCTTGACGCAGGGCGTCTTTTTGTCAAGGCGGCGGGTATTAACGGGCGCGGCGTAATCTTTTATGCGCGTCACGGCCGCGTCCACGTCAGGAACGATCTTGTTGCGACCGGCCAGAATAAGAACGTGTTTCGGGCCATAGGCCAGGGCCGCCACTCGGTTGCCGATCATGTCCAGGTTGACCAGCTTGCCGCTGGCGGTAATGGCGTTGGTGCCGGTCACGAACAGATCGGTCAGCAGGGCCTGCCGGCGCCGTTCCAGGCTTTCCTCCCGGGGGAGGCTCTTGTCAAAGGTATCCAGAACGGTCAGGTCGGTCCGGTCGCGAAGCGATTCATAAAGACCGCTGTTGGTAAAAGTCAAGGAACCGCCCCAGGAGACGCTCTGCGGAGACAGCGGCGGGATGATCTTTTCCAGGGCCAGCCTGGCGGCGGCTTCGGCGCTGTCGACCATATGCGTTTCAAAATTGTTTTTTTTCAGGGCCTGGCTGGTTTCCTCCAGCTTGACTTTCCAGTAATCGGCCAGCGGATTTTCCATGATAATTACCTCCCCGTGACAATTATGACAGCTTGTTCAAATAATCGGCCAGGCGGCTGTTGTCCGGCCTGGTTTTCAGGGAAATCCGGATGAAACCGGATGAAAGCCCTTCAAAATTGGCGCAGTTCCGGATCAATATCCGGTGCTGCCCCAGAAATTCACAGACCGTTTCGGCGGTATGGCCTTCGGCCAGGGCGGCCAGCATGAACGAGGTGGCCGAGGGCAGCGGCCGCGCCACGGCATTGTCGGCCAGGCGACCGGCCAGGTAGTCTTTTTCCGTTTCCAGCAGCTCCACCGTTTCTTCTATAAAACGATCAGTCAGATCCGGGCGCGACATCAGCCAGGCCACGGCGGCCTGGGACAGGCTGTTGACGCTCCAGGGAAGAGTGTAAGCCGCCACCCGCTCGATCAATTCCGGGGCGGCCACGGCAAAGCCGATGCGCAGCCCGGGAACCCGGTATATTTTCGACATGGAATTCAAGACAACGATATTATCCAGGCCGGCCGACCGCGCCAGGGTCAAAGCCCGGCTGCCGGAGATAAAGGGAAGATAGGCTTCGTCGACCACGAACCGCGTCCCGGGATGCTCGGCGGCCAGGGCCTTGATATCGTCGGGCGGGATCATGACACCGGTGGGATTGTTGGGATTGCAGATAAAAACCAGGTCCGCGCCGATCTCCCGGATGGCGGCGGACATCTCCGGCAGAGAAGGCTTAAATCCCGCCTCGGCGGTAGCCCGGAAAAACCGGCAGGGAACATGATTCATGGCGCAGGCGTCGGCGTAATCGGCATAGGTGGGGACCAGTACCAGGGCCTGGCGGCTGGCCAGGGCCCGGGGCAGGCTGTAAATCAACTGGGTGGTACCGTTGCCGGCGATGACCCGGGACGGGTCCAGCTCATGCCGATCGGCAAAGGCCTGGCAAATGGCACCGGCATCCACTTCGGGCAGAGCCGTTATCCGGTCCAGGTTGTCTTGCAGAAACGGGACCAGCCCCGGCGGCGGCCCCAGCGGATTGACATTACTGCTCATATCAGTAATCTCGGCCGGATCGCACCCCTGTTGCCGGGCCAGTTCGTAAATATTGCCGCCGTGTCCCTGAATCATGTCTTTATCATGGCCTTTTCCGTAAAATTAATTTTTGCCGGCCGGCCGGCCGCCCTTATCATCCGGCCGCCACCATTAAAAACAGCAGGGCCTCGGTCACTTCGATCATGGCGCCCAGCATGTCACCGGTAATGCAATTGAGCTTTTGCTTATAGAACCACAGCATGACCGCCGTAATGACCAGGAAACCGGCGTTGATCACCAGAAAACCGCTTCCCGCCAGCAGCGACAGAACCACCACCGGCACTAACCAGCGCAAGGGCCGCCAGGAGCCGGATTCGTCGAAAAAAGCGCCGGCCGTGCCGCCTTCGGGACGGCCATAGGGCAGCATCCGAAAGCCGAACAGGCTGCCGGCCCGGGCATAGGCGGGTACCAGGATCAGCAGCACAAAACGACCTTCTTCCAGGCTGGCCAACCCGGCCCACTTGACGGCCAGGCAGCAGACCAGGGCCACCACCCCGATGGCGCCGGTGCGGCTGTCCTTCATGATGGCCAGGGCGGACTCCCGGTTCCGGCCGCCGTAAAGACCGTCGGCCGTGTCAGCCACGCCGTCCAGGTGCAGGCCGCCCGTGATGACGGCCAGGAAAACCAGGTCCAGGGCGGCCACCGCCGGCGGTGGCCAGATTGCCCCGGCCAGCCAGTCAAAGATGGCCAGCAGCAGGCCGATGATCAGCCCGGCCAGGGGCATGCCGGCCACCATGGCCCGGGGATTGAACTCTCCTTGCCCCAGGGGCAGGATGGTGGTAAAGCGCAGGGCCGCTAAAATGGTTTTCATGACGCCGGTCCCTCTTTAACTGTTACCGGCATTCCCGACACCATCCAGACGACCCGGTCGACACTTTCCGCCAGGCGCTGGTTGGCCAGGCCGACCATGTCCCGGTACAGGCGGGCCAGGCGATTCTCCGGCACGATGCCGCAACCGACCTCGTTACTGACCAGGATAACGCTGGCGGCCGCCCGCGCCACCGCCCGGCTCAAACCGGCAATCCACCTTTCCAGTTCCGCCTGGTCCTCGCTGGTGGCCAGCAGGTTGCTCATCCACAGGGTCAGGCAGTCCACCAGCACTACCGCCTCGCTGTCCTGGATATCGGTGATCGCGGCGGCAATTTTCACCGGACATTCCAACGTCCGCCAGTGGTCGCCGCGCTCTTGCTTATGCCGATCCACGCGAGCGCGCATTTCATCATCAGCCGGCTCACAGGTGGCCAGAAAATACCTCTGCGACGCGTCCATTTTTTCCGCCGCCCCCAGGGCGTAGGCGCTTTTACCGCTTCGGCAACCGCCCGTCACCAGCATGGTTTCTTTCATTCCCGCTCCATTTCGATTATTCACCCGCCCGGGACCGCTCCGGCGGAAACCTGTTAATATCTATAAGAATCAAATAGTTAAATATCGGAAAGTCAGCTTTTTAGTTATAACCGGTTGTAGCACAAAAACGGTCGCGCTGGCAAGCGAGGGCCATGATCCCCTTTGGCGCCAATAAATTTCAGTTTGACATATTTGTCATTGCTGATAGTTTATGACGCTCACAAAGAAACAAAAAGGAACAAATATGCCGGAGAATACCCTGGTTACCAAAAACGATTTTTACGCCGGATTTCTGTATCACACCTTTTTTGATCCCTTTACCACTCATTTACGGGATCTGGTATCGGAACTGGTTCCGCCCGGCGCCTCGGTGCTGGATGTGGGCTGCGGCACCGGCTATCAATTATTAAGGATGGCCTCCCGGATTGAGACCGGCACCGGCATCGACCGGGCCGACCGGATGATCGCCTATGCCCGCAAACAACAGGCAAAAAGGGACAAAGCGAACCTTACCTTTGACCTGGCTGACGCGGCCGATCTGAGCCGGTTCCGGGACAATGAATTCGACCTGGCCACCATGACCCTGGTCCTGCACGAAATGGAAACCGAACGGCGTCTGCCGGCCTTAAAGGAAATGATCCGGGTCTCCAGACGGCAGATTATCGCCGATTACGCCCTCGCGCCCGGCTTTGTCGGCCTGGCCGCCATGAATCTGCTGGAACTGACGGTGGGTATTTTTCACTACCATTTTTTCCGGTCTTACCTGGCCGGCGGCGGCGGACCCGGCCTGTTCCAAAAAACGGGGCTGCGTATTGTCAGCCAGCAAACAGGCCTGATGGGCATGATCACAATATGGAGTTGTGAAAAAGACTGAGGCGCTGGAATCCATCAGCAGCGGCGCCCTTATTTTTCAATCCCGACCCGGGCCGCCACTCCCTGCTGATAATAATGCTTGATCATCTTCATTTCGGTGACCAGGTCGGCCCTCTCCAGAACAGCGGTCGGGGCGTTACGGCCGGTAATAAGCAGTTCCACCGTATCCGGCCGTGAATCGATCAGGGCGCAGAGATCACTTTCCGAAAACAGCCCGCAACTGACGGCCACACAGGCTTCCTCCGCGATAACCAGGTCGTGTTGACCGCCGCCCAGGACTTCTCGCAGCTTTTTCAGACCGGCCCGGCCGGCCGCCATGTCTTCGTCCGAGGGCCGGCCCCGGGCAAACCGGCCCGC
>JAWOCW010000289.1:0-4079 GCA_046483615.1 Desulfosudaceae bacterium | reverse complement strand
CAGGAGAAAAACAAAATCGATCAGAATGAGAATAGCTCCGCAGATCATGGAAAAAAGTTGAAGCCACTTCGGCAGCTTGGATATCCAGGCCTGGGGCAAAAGCGGCAGAAAGAGACCGATCAGGATAAGCCCCAGACCGGTGGGCAAGATTATTTTTTTCAGTATGCCTTTCATCTGATTATTTTTGCGTCGATTTTCTTCCAATTTTTAAAACCAATAAAGGACTGTATGAAAGTGTAAAGAAATTACCCCCGGTTTTTTTATCATGCCCGCGCTTGGTAATACGGTGACGGTATGGTTGGGTAGGCATGAAACACATGGCGAAACACTTCATCCGCACATGCCTGCACGTCATTTTCGGCGTATTGATTCACCGGCAGGCCTGGATTCAGTTCTATCAGCTTGGCCCGCAGAGGCCGGATCAGCACCACCTCCCGGTTCGATGACCGGCCCAGCTGGGAGTCCGGCACGAAATTTTCATGGTTACAGGCATAGACAGATTCCCAGCCGTGCTGATGTACCAGGTATTTGGCCGTGGTCTGCTGCACCAGAATGTCTTCAGTGCAGGTATGGCTCATGGCATTTCCCACAGCATGGACAGCGGAACGGCAAACAGTCCTTCCCCAAAAGACGCGACCGCCTCCCCATCGTAAAGGACCACCCCGATCGCAAAACGTTTTCCAACCGATTTTTGCAGGCGCAGCAATCCCTTAAAATCTGCCGCGACGATCGTTGAGGAGGCCTTGACCTCCACGCCGGCTATGCGTTGCCCGCGAAACTCTATCACCACATCCACTTCCATACCTTCCTTGTCGCGATAATGATAAAATGATACCGGCTCTTCCTGCCAGCCGGCCTGGCGCCGTAACTCCTGAAAAACAAAAGTTTCCAGTAGTTGTCCATATAGTTCGCGATCATTCCAGAGAGCGGAGCCATCAACGCCGAGCAGGGCGCAGGCCAGACCGGTGTCGCAGAGGTGCAGTTTCGGCGTCTTGATCAGGCGCTTGAGGCGGTTACTGTGCCAGGGGACGAGTTCTTCTATCAGAAAAACTCTTTCCAGCAGGGTTATATATTCCCGGATGGTGGGGCGACTCAACTGGAACGGACCGGACAGCTCAGCCACATTCAGCAGGCGCGCGGTCTGCCCAGCGGCCAGGGTCAGCAGACGCGGCAAGGCATCCAGAGAACGAATACTGAAAAGATCGTTTACATCACGCTGTACCAGTGTGTCGATATAGTCCCGATACCAGACAGCCCGCCGCCGGAAAGTGGTCCGGGACAGCGCGGCCGGATAGCCGCCGGACGCTACCCGGTCGGCCAGGGCCTTACCTTGTCTCTGTCCGTGGGCGAATTTTTTAAAACCCGTGCCGAATAAAATTGTCAGAAAGCCGGGATCCGCGCCGGCCAGTTCGCACTGTGTCAGCGGATGCAGCCTCAATATCTCCATGCGTCCGGACAAAGAATCCGCCAGTTTCGGCACCAGCAGCACATTGGCCGATCCGGTAAGGATAAATCGCCCTGCCTGCCGCCGTGAATCCACGGCCGCCTTAAGCGAGGTAAACAATCCCGGAACTCGCTGGATTTCATCCAGAACCACCTTGTCGGGCAGGTCGGCGACAAAGCCGACCGGGTCGGATTGGGCCGCGGCCCGCTGCACGTCATCATCAAAAGAAAGATAGGCATAGCCGGCCGCATCACCCACCAGCCGGGCCAGAGTAGTCTTGCCGCACTGGCGCGGGCCATGGATCAACACCACCGGTGAGTCCGCCAAAGCCTCGGTGACCCGCTGCATCAGAAAACGGGGATGTAATGAATCATTTTTCATGGTGTCCTAATATAACCTAAAAACCGACCAAATGAAAGTTTTTTATTGTCCAAATGAAAGTTTGGTATTGTCCAAATGAAAGTTTTACCCCGGCCAAATGCAAGAACCATTTCCAAGAGCCGCCACCCGTCCGGCATGTGATATTTTCGTGTATCTGTAATTGGTATCATGATAAAGCCAACTTAAAAAATCACCTCATTAGGTTACACGAAAAAAACCCGCAGGCCAGTGAATTCGATGAAATTGAATATCAAGTTCTCAGAACTCTGTTTAGAAACTATCAGCATTTTATGGCACTGCCCGATTTAGTTGAACTTGTTGCATCCTTAGAATGAAAAAGTCAGGGCTTCCCGGTCAGTTTAAGTCGAGAATAAGCGTTCCCGCCCCCTAACCCGGATATTTCATGAATTTTTTTGATAAATACTTCTTTATATCAACATTTCAATAGTTTGTGATATTCTCTACCTGCTTTTCAAAGTACAAATTGTCATTTGAGATTTACGGAATAAAGGCAAATTTATATCAAAAAAATTCACCCTTCGGGCGAGTCGCCTTGACCGCATCTGCTTTGTTGCAGGACACTCGCGGTAGATTTACTACAGCTTCGTGTCCTGCGCCTTGCAGCTGCGCTCAAATCGACTCGTGAAATATCCGGGCTAAAAAGCCGGGATGTCGCGTGGTAGATAGCTGTGCTCCCTATCGATTTAATCCGATAATCAGGCGGGAGCCTTCCTGCCGCACCGGAAAGGTGGTCAGGGACCTGCGGGCCTGGCCGGCAAGATAGTGTCCAGAGTAGTTTTTCAATCGCTTCGAGGTGTTCCAGTTGGGCCATGGGTCTTATATCCCAGGATAAATCATCGTTTTTTTTAATTCTTTATTGCTCAGGTCGCGCACCGAATAAGATGGTGCCCGGTCGTCCGCTCCCCCTGTAAACTTATCACCTTTTCCGTATCGTACCTGAAATTCGGTTGCTAAGCAATGATGGGGCCAATCGTGTCGGCCACTTGCTGGAAGCAGTAAGCAAGAAAAGTGATGAGCAAAAGTTTTTGCCGATCAAGTCGTGTTGGCGCAAAAATTAAAATGATATTTCCTCGGGTTGACAGCCCCGGGTTCACATTATAGTATCTGCATAGTTGCTTAATCATAAATTAATAATCGCTTATTTCAGGTTAATTACAGGCAGAAAACAATGCTTCCAGCGGACAAGGCGGCACGGATTTTTAAAGTGCTTTCGGTTGATACGCGCCTGCGGATGATTGAGCTACTCAAATCCCGCAGCCTGTGCGTAAACGCATTGGCCAAATCCCTTTCCATATCTCCGGCTGCGGCATCCCAGCACCTGCGGATTATGCGGGATGCGGATGTCGTTATTGCTGACAAACGCGGCTATTTTGTCCATTACCGGATCAATGAAGAAACTCTGGCCGAATGGCAGCAAATCACCCGAGAAATTTTGCAAATAGATCCGTTTAAAAAGATTATCATTAATGGAGACACGGATGCCTGCAATGGAGACACGGATGCCTGAACGTTTCAAGTTTGATCGAATGGAACTGGCCGGTTCCCTGGGGGACCTGGGCGCGCTTCTGCCCATTGCCATTGCCATGGTGCTGATAAACGGTCTCAATCCCCTGGGGCTGTTTCTGAGTATCGGTATTTTTTTCATATTTTCAGGCATCTATTTCGGGGTCACGGTGCCGGTCCAGCCCATGAAGGTCATCGGCGCCTATGCCATTGTCACCTCGCTTAGCGCAGACCAGATTCTTGCCTCGTCTCTGCTCATGGGGATTTTTCTTTTGATTGTCGGGGTGACCGGGGCAATCGACCTGATCCGAAAAGCCACCCCGCAGTCGGTCATCCGCGGGGTTCAGCTTTCCACGGGCGCGCTTCTGATTTCCGGCGGCATCAAGTTCATCATCGGAACATCGCGGTTCCAGGAAATCCAAGGTGCAGTGGAGCCCTACCTGGCCTTCCAGGCCGTCGGCCCTGTTCCGCTCAGCATGGTCATCGGCGGTATCGCCGCAGTTATAACCTTGTTTTTGCTGGATAACAAAAAATTCCCCGCGGGCCTGATCGTGGTAGCCGGCGGCCTTGCAGCCGGCCTTGCCCTTGGTGCCAGGGTGGACTTTGGAGACGGTGGAATCGGATTTCATCTGCCGCAGGTGCTTCCTTTTGGTCTGCCGGCCAAGGTGGATTTCACCTTTGCCCTGTTGGTGCTGGTGCTGCCCCAGCTTCCCATGACCCTGGGCAATGC
>JAWOCW010000200.1:0-23200 GCA_046483615.1 Desulfosudaceae bacterium | reverse complement strand
GGAAAAGACCGACCGCGGCGTCATGATTCCTTTTGAGGCCGGCTGGAACGACCTGGGATCCTGGGAGGCTCTGTGGGATGTGGGCGACAAGGACGATCATCGTAATGTGCTGCTCGGTGACGTGGTTTGTCACGATGTCGGCCGGTCTTATCTGCGGGCTGATTCGCGCTTGGTGGCGGCGGTGGGCATTGAAGATCTTATCGTGGTGGAAACCGCGGATTCGGTGCTGGTCGCCCCTCGTGCCAGGGCGCAGGACGTCAAACACGTGGTTGACCGGCTGCAGCAAGAGAGTCGGCGTGAAGCCCTTTCTCATAAAACCGATTATCGACCCTGGGGCAGCTGTGAGAGCCTGGTGGTTGATGAGCGTTTTCATGTCAATCGCCTGACGGTCAATCCCGGTGGCAAGCTGGCCCTGCAGAAACACGCCTTTCGCGCGGAGCATTGGGTGATTTTGGCCGGCCGGGCGCGCGTCACCAAAGAAAAAGATGTTTTCATGTTAATGGCCAACCAGTCGGTTTATTTCCCGCCGGGAACCCGGCATCGCCTGGAAAACACTGAATCAACCCCGCTGGAGGTCATTGAAATCCAGACCGGTGATATTATCAGTGAAACTGATATTGAGCGGCTGGAGGATGTTTACGGGCGGTAAACCGTATTTTTTTCTGGAATAACCCACCCAAGAGTATCATGGCCATGAGTTTCATAAAAAATCGCAGGCAGACACGCTCTTTCAGGGTCGGTGACGTGCCGGTCGGAGGTGGCGCGCCGGTGACGGTCCAGAGCATGACCAACACCGCGACCTCCGATGTCTCGGCCACGGTCGCTCAGATTAAAAGGATCCAGGAAGCCGGCGGAGAAATTATCCGGGTAGCCGTGCCGGACAGGGCCGCTGCCGATGCGATTACCGCCATTAAAGAACAAATCCAAATTCCCCTGATCGCAGATATCCATTTTAACTGGAAACTGGCCGTGGCCTCGATTGAGGCCGGTGCCGACGGGCTGCGCCTTAACCCCGGCAACATCGGCGGTCGGGCAAAAACCCTCAAGGTCATCGAACGGGCCGCCGGAGCGGGGATCCCCATTCGAATCGGGGTCAATTCCGGTTCGGTGGAAAAGGATATTCTTGAAACTTATGGCAGCGCCACGGCCGAGGCCATGGCTGACAGCGTTCTGCGCAACATGGCCGTTTTTGAAGAAGCCGGGTTTGCTGATATCAAGATTTCCATCAAGGCCTCGGACGTGGCTCGCACGGTGGAAGGCTACCGGCTGGTGGCCCAGCGGTGCGATTACCCGCTTCACGTGGGTGTTACCGAGGCGGGCGGACTCGTCTCCGGCCTGGTCAAGTCTTCCCTCGGTATCGGTCTGCTCCTGGCGGAAGGTATCGGAGATACCATCCGGGTATCCCTGACCCGCGACCCGGTTGAAGAGATCCGGGCCGGGTTTGAAATTTTAAAAGGCCTTGGCATCAGGCGGGTGGGACCGGAATTGATATCCTGCCCCACCTGCGGCCGCTGCCGGATTGATCTTTTTGCCATTGCCGAAGAGGTGGAGCGCCGGCTGCTGGGTGTGCGGGCGCCCGTCACGGTGGCCGTCATGGGTTGCGTCGTTAACGGTCCCGGGGAAGCAAAAGAGGCCGACCTGGGGATTGCCGGGGGAGACGGGGCGGGAGTCTTGTTTAAAAACGGTGAAGTCGTCAGTACCATTGCCGAAGACGGCCTGGTCGAGGCTTTGATGCGGGAAGTTTTCGCCTGGGCTGACCAATGGGAGAAACAGAAAGAGAAAAAGGAGCAAAATGGGTAAAACAGAAGAGGCAGCCATTTCCCCCACCCGGGCTGAAAATTACGCCGAGTGGTATCAACAGGTCATCAAAGCGGCTGACATGGCGGAATCGTCCCCGGTGCGGGGATGCATGGTTATCAAGCCCTGGGGATACGAGCTCTGGGAGAACATCCGGACTGTTTTAGACGCCATGTTTAAAGAGACCGGGGTGCGGAACGCCTATTTCCCGTTGTTTATTCCCATGTCATTTCTGGAGCGGGAGGCCGATCACGTGGAAGGATTCGCCAAAGAGTGCGCCGTGGTTACCCATCACCGGCTGGAAAAGGCGGGCAAAGGCTTGCGACCGGCGGGGGAACTGGCAGAGCCATTGATCGTCAGGCCGACTTCGGAAACCATAATCGGGGATGCCTTTTCCCGCTGGGTCAAAAGTTACCGTGATTTGCCCGTATTGATCAACCAGTGGGCCAACGTGGTGCGTTGGGAGATGCGTACCCGGATTTTTTTGCGGACCAGTGAGTTTCTATGGCAGGAAGGCCATACCGCCCATGCCAACGAAGCCGAAGCCATCGACAGGATGGTACACATGCTCGATATCTACGAGATCCTGGCCCGGGATTATCTGGCCATACCCGTTATCAAGGGCCGTAAAACCGAAACAGAAAGGTTCCCGGGCGCGGTCGATACCATGTGTATTGAGGCCATGATGCAGGACCGGAAAGCTCTGCAGGCCGGAACTTCTCATATGCTGGGTCAGAATTTTTCCCGGGCCTCGGACATCCGCTTCCAGACGGAAAAGGGGGATGAAGCCTTAGCCTGGACAACTTCCTGGGGAGTTTCCACCCGCCTGATCGGAGGATTGATCATGTCTCATGCCGATGACGACGGCATGGTCATGCCGCCCCGGATAGCGCCCGCTCAGGTAGTGCTGCTGCCCATCATCAAAAAGGAGGCCGATCGCCGGTCAGTTATGGACTTTGTGGATAACCTGGCCGCCCGCTTGAAAGAGATCCGGTATGCCGGCCGGCCGCTGGGGGTGGAGGTCGATACCCGCGATATCGGCGGGACCCGCAACTGGGACTGGATTAAAAAGGGCATTCCCCTGAGGGTCGAAATCGGCCCCCGGGATATTGAAAAGAATTCTGTTTTCGTGGCCCGCCGGGACCGTCATCATAAAGACAAGGAATCCCTGCCGGTAGACCGGTTTACGGCGGAGATTACCGCTATTCTGGACAGTATCCAGGAGGCAGTGTTTGAGCGGGCTCGGACGCGGACTGAAAATCATACCGTGGCTGTCTCCGATAAAAATGATTTTTACGCCTTTTTTACCCCCCGTAATCAGGAAAATCCCGAGATTCATGGCGGATTTGCCCTGTCCCCCTGGTGCGGTTCAGCGGCCTGTGAGGAAAAAATCAAAGAGGATCTGTCGGTTTCCATCCGGTGCGTCCCCGAAGATGAAGACACGCGGCGGACGGAAGGGACGGCCTGCGTCAGTTGCGGGCAACCGGCCGCGTTCCGGGTTATCTTTGCCAAAGCTTATTGATCCACGGACTTGTTATGATGCTGCCGGGTTAATGGCCGGGTCTTAACCTAAATGATGCCATGATACGTATTTCCGACATACTCGATACTATTCAGGAGCTTAATCCCGCCGCGGACGTGGATATCGTGGAACGGGCCTATATCTATTCCGCCCGGGTTCACGAGGGCCAGGTCCGTCTGTCCGGAGAGCCTTATCTTTCTCATCCCCTGGAGGTAGCCGGCCTTCTGGCGTCCATGAAACTGGACAGCGTCTGCGTGGCGGCTGGTTTGCTGCATGACGTGCTTGAGGATACCAGTGCCACGGAAGAAAAGCTGCTGGACATGTTCGGCGAAGAGGTGACCACCATTGTCAGGGGCTTGACCAAAATAAGCAAGCTGCCCTTTGACAGCGCCAAGGCCCGCCAGGCCGAGAGTATTCGGAAAATGATTCTGGCCATGGCCGATGACATCAGGGTTATCCTGATCAAGCTGGTTGACCGGCTTCATAATATGCGCACCCTGACCTATCAGAAAGAATACAAGCAGAAAAGAATTGCCCGGGAAACACTTGACATCTATGCTCCTATCGCCTCCCGGCTCGGTATTTACTGGATTAAAAGCGAACTGGAAGAGATCGGGTTTCAGGTTCTCCATCCCGAAAAGTTTGAGCTGATTTCCCGGCGGATTGATAAGGATAATCTCGAGCGCGAGGAATATATTGAAACCGTCCGGGATTATATCAGGGAGAAACTGGAAGAAAAGGGACTGAATTGTGAAGTATTCGGCCGGCACAAGCAGTTTTACAGTATTTATCAGAAAATGATCAAGCAGGACCTTTCTTTTGATGAGATTTACGATATCATCGCTTTTCGTATTATCGTTGATAACGTCTCCCAGTGTTATGAGGTGCTTGGAATCATTCATTCCATGTGGCGGCCCATTCCCAAAAAATTCAAGGACTACATTGCATTGCCCAAACCCAACATGTACCAGTCGCTGCACACCTCGGTCTTCGGTCCTTTTGGAGAGAGGGTGGAGATTCAGATTCGTACCCGGGAGATGGATTACGTGGCCACTTCGGGCATCGCGGCTCATTGGAGCTACAAGGAGGACAAGAACTTTCCGGGTAAGGATGGTCAGGCCTATGCCTGGATTCAAAACCTGGTAGAAACTCAGAATGACGTGGATACTCCCGGTGAATTTCTGGAAAATGTCCGGCTGGACCTGTTTTCCGATGAAGTTCACGTGTTCACGCCCAGCGGCGAGATTCGTTCCCTGATTACCGGAGCCACCCCGGTTGATTTCGCTTACCTGATACACACGGAAGTAGGTCATCAATGCGTCGGGGCCAAGGTCAACGGCCGCATGGTACAGCTTTCCTACCTTCTCCAGACCGGGGATATCGTGGAAATCCTGACTTCATCCAAAAGCCGGCCCAGTCGGGACTGGTTGAATTTTGTTCAGACAGCCAAGGCCCGTTCAAGAATCAGGCGCTGGATCAAGGCTGAGGAACGGGAGCGCAGTATTCAACTTGGCAAGGAAATGTGCGAAAAAATGTTTCGCAAGTACCAGCTTAATTTCAATGAGTTGGTTAATTCCGGCCAGTTGGCCGAGGTAGTGGAGCAGTTCGGTTTTAAAACCGTGGATGACCTGGTGGAGCACGTGGGTTACGGCAAGATCACGCCGCGGCAGGTGGTGCAGAAAGTTTTCCCCCGGGACAGCCAGATCAGCGAGAGCGGCGCCTCGTTTTTGAACCGCCTGATGGGCCGGGTGAAAAAGAAAAAGCCCGCCGAAGGGGTGGTTGTTCATGGTCTTGATGACGTGCTGGTCAAGTTTGCCCGTTGCTGTCAACCGGTTCCCGGTGATCCCATCGAGGGGTATATCACCCGCGGCACCGGGGTCAGCGTTCACCGGAAGAATTGCGTCAATCTGCTGAAGGTTACACCGGAAAGGCGCATTGACGTGGAATGGGCCGATAATATTCCCTCCCAGTATCCGGTCAAGATAAACATTCGTTCTTATGATAAAATGGGATTGCTGGCGGAAATAACCTCGCTTATCAGCAGGAACGGGGCCAATATCTTAAGCGCCAACACGGCCACCGGGGAAGACAAACTGGTGGAAAGCTCTTTTTTGATGACGGTAGACGGAACTGAGCAACTGGATCGGATCTTCCGGGATATCAAAAAACTCAAGCCGGTCTTTGAGGTCAAGCGTTTAAATACCCTTTAAGGGCCGGACCCCGGTCGGATCAGCCGGCCGGATCAGCCAGACGGATCAGCCGGATGAAATCAGTCTTCCGGCCGGGAACTTGATCCGGAATTCAGGCGGCTTTAACGACAAAACCCGATTTGATACAATTGGTGCAGACGTATATTTTTTTAACCTGACCGTTATGTACCGCCCGGACTTTTTGAAGGTTGGGGTTAAACCGGCGCTTGGTTACATTATGGGCGTGGCTGACGTTATTGCCGACCATTGGTTTTTTGCCGCAGATCTCACATTGTTTAGACATGATTCTTGTTAGCCTTTAGGGTTATTTTTATATTAATACCGTAAATTAGTATTTATATAAAACTTTATTGATCAAGTAAAGTATTTTTTAAAAAAAATTGCCGTTTTAGTCTTTTTCTTCATCATCTGCTGCTTCGGTTTCGACTTCGGGGGCGTCGGTTGGAACCGGCACGATGGTTTCTTCTTCAGCCAGTTTCTGCCGGCATTTATCAAGATATTCCCGGGCTGTCTCGACATCTCCCACATCCTCGTATTCCCGGACTACTTTCTCAAACCGGTTCTGAGCCGCCTGATAATGTTTTGATTTATAATAAAATTTACCAACGTAGAGGTGATGATCCGCCAGGCTCTGGCGGCTTCTTTCAATAAGTTCTCCGGCTTTGGCGGAGTATTCGCTGTCCGGAAATTGCCGACGCAGGCGGGTAAAAGCCTCAATGGCCTTTTCAGCCGGTGACTGATCCCGGTCAATTGTATCCAGTTGCTTGAAATGGCAAAGCCCGATGCGATAAATGACAAAGGGCAGAGCTTCGTTGCGGGGATGAAGCCTTTCAAAGGTTTCGTATGCGGAAACCGCGCTGTCATATTCTTTCATTTCAAAATAGGCGTCAGGAATTTTCAGGTCAGCCAGGATGGCGTACTGGCTGAAAGGATACCAGTCCTGCAGATTCTCAAAAGCCTCGATCGCTTTTTGGTAATGGCCCTCTTCGAATTCATTGGTCCCTTCTTCAGCCAGCTGCTCGGCGGTTTTTTCCTGGTCTGGTTTGTGGGCGCAGCCGGCTGACAGGCACATGGCCATGATGGTTATTAGCAACAGTGTCAGCAGTGCAAATTTTTTTGGGGCCGGTTTTCCGGCTTTTTCTGGTAGCATGGGTTTTTCCGTAAATTTGGCGATGTTAAAAGATACCTGCAATCGATAAAGATAGGCAATACCGCCGGATATGTCAATATTAAATGTCCGCAAAGATCCGGATCAGCAGGCTCGAAAAAGGAAACGGATTTTTCTTTATCGAAATACAATCTTTTGATATTTATAAAATTAATGACCGGAATAAATATCCGGGGGAGGTGTCCTTTATATATTATAAGGAGGTATCTTTTTGGATTTAAAGCAATTGTATGACATTCCTCCATGGGAATGGCCGGGCAACGCGACGGCAATTATTTATGAGGCTGTTTCCGAACCGGGACGACCCGAGCCGGATCGGCTGATGGCCCTGGAATTGGCGGGTGAGCCGGTTGTCATCAACGACCGACTGGCCGAGGCCCTGATGACCATTATCCAGGATGGCCGCGAGTCCGAGGAGGTCCGTTGCCAGGCGGTTATTGCTCTGGGGGCGGGGCTGGAGGGAGCCTATCTGGATGAGGTCGATCTGGAGGATGATTTTCTGGCTGAGATAAATACCGATGAAATCGTCGAGTCCCTCTCCAGTCACCTGTTGATAAAGATTCAGGAAAAATTGAGTCGATTGTACCGGGACGCCGAAATGCCGGAGCGGGTTCGTCGCCGAATCCTGGAAGCTTCGGTGCGGGCGCCCTGGGATTGGCATAAAAACGCGGTAACCGCGGCTTATTACAGTGGTGACCATGACTGGCGGCTGACCTCCGTTTTCTGCATGGGATACCTGCCCGGCTTTAATGAAGAGCTTATCGAAGCACTGCGGGACCCGGATCGGGAAATTTCCCTGGAAGCTGTCGGTTCGGCCCTTAATCATGGTCTCAGCGAAGCGCTGCCGACATTCAAAGATCTTCTCCTTACCAGTCCTTCCTCTGATAAGGAGTTGTTGCTGAGAGCCATTGAGCTGGTACCGGAAGTCTGTCCGGAACAGGCCGGTGAAATGCTCAGTTCCCTGGTGGATGACAAGGACAGGGAAGTGGCCACCGCGGTTCTGGACGCCCTGGCCCTGGCGGAGACGATGATGGAGCTGGACGATGACGAAGATTATTAAACTTGATTTCGGCGGTTTCAGTCTGTCGGCCGAATTATTTGACACTTCTCCGGCCAGGGCCTTTGCCGCTCATTTGCCTTATACTGTTGCCCTGACTCAATGGGGCGGAGAGCTTTACGGCTCCATCGGCGTCAGCCTGGCGGAAGAAGCTCCGGTGGCGGATATCCCGGCCGGCGGCCTGGCATATACGGGCCGGGGGAATCTGTTTTGTGTCTTTTTCGGTCAGACACCGGCCTGGCCGGTGGAATATATCGGCCGGATTCCGGATGATCAGTGGCCTCTTCTGATCGATGCTTCCCCCCTGGAGCAGGTGGTGATCAGCTTTTAAGCAGAATCTCAGGCCTGAGTCCGGTTTGTTTTTGGAGTTTATGATGGCATTTGATAATTATGATTTATGAACCCGGTCCCTCGCTACCATCTTTCCCTCGCTGACGGTCGTTTTGATCGCGGCCTGGCGGCGGCGCGCTCCGCCCTGCGCCGATGTTCACTCTGCCCCCGCCAGTGCGGGGTCGATCGTACCGCCGGCGAAACCGGAATCTGCCGCGCCGGTCAACAAGCCCGCCTGGCCGGATGCCATCCCCATTTTGGCGAGGAAGCGCCGCTGGTGGGGACAAACGGATCAGGCACCATCTTTTTTTCTTTTTGTAACCTGCTGTGCTCTTTCTGCCAGAATTATGAGATCAGTCATCATGGCCAAGGCCGGGATGTTACCGAGGAGGAGCTGGCCGACATGATGCTGGCTTTGCAGGATAAGGGGTGCCACAACATAAATCTGGTCACTCCTTCACACCTGGTGCCGCAGATTATGGGCGCCGTCAAACTGGCGGCCGGCCAGGGCCTGATGTTGCCGTTGGTTTACAATTCCAGTGGATACGACAGCGTGGAAACCCTGCGTTTACTGGACGGCGTGATCGATATTTACATGCCGGATTTCAAGTTTGTGGATAATGGTATTGCCGGGCAGGCCTGTTCCGCTCCGGATTACGGCCTGGTAGCTGAAAAAGCGATCAGGGAGATGCACCGGCAGGTCGGCGACCTGGTGTTGGACGCCGCCGGAATCTGCCGTTCCGGGCTGCTGGTCAGGCACCTGGTCTTGCCTGACCAGCTGGCCGGAACGGCAGAGGTAATGCGGTTTATTGCCGAGGAGATATCCCGGCGGACTTATGTCAACATCATGTCCCAGTACCGTCCCTGCGGCGATGTTTCCGGCCTGCCGGCTTTAAACCGACCCTTGTCCGCGGCGGAATATCATCAGGCCCTGGTTGAGGCCCGGGAAGCGGGTATTAAACGTCTGGACGGCTTTGCCTGAAATATCCGGTCTAAATGTCCGGTCTAAATATCCGGTCTAGATATCCGGGCTATTTTTTACAGGTATTGATGCCCAGTGGTTTATAAAGGGGGCAATAGCCGGTGGAGGCGGACATGATAAACATGCCGCTGATCACCAGGAGCAAAGCCCAGTATCCCGGTAGATTGCCCATCAGAAAAATCACGATAATGGCTATGGCCACGATCGCCCGCAGCAACCTGTCAATCAATCCTTCGTTTACCTGCATGGCACTCACCTCTACATTTTTTAAAGGGTTAGTATTGACTGCTTTTTAATGAAATATCCGGGCTGAAGTATTTCCTTTAATTTTTAAATTATAACATTTCTTTGATATAAAAAAACAGAACAGTGAAACAATAGGCCAGCTTCAGGGAGATGCCCACTAGATTGCCGATGATAACCCCCCAGCCGGCCCGGATGGCTGCCTGCCCCTTTTGACCCCCGATGATTTCACCAAGGATCGCTCCGGCGATGGCTCCCAGAAATATGCCCAGGGGAGGAAACCAGAAGATGCCCGCCACCATGCCTACGACTGACCCCACAAGACCATACCAGGATGCTCCGTATTTTCTGGCCCCGGCCACGCCGACCAGAAAATCCAGAAAGACCATCAATCCGGCCAGGGCCGCCATTATCAGCATAAAGGTCAAAGAAAAAGGTTCCCAGTTTTTGGCCAGGTTTAACAAAACCAGGGACAGAAAACTCACCAGGGGGCCGGGAATGATCGGCAGCAGGCAGCCGACCAGGCCGAACAGGGCAATCAGCAGGCCGATTACGACCAGAATAAATGTTACCATGGTTATAACCTTTATCAGGCGGTTACAGGGATTGACCTGCCGGTCTGTTCAGCTTCCGTCATGATCCGATCGAACAATTCCCGGACCGTGGGAATGTCGTGGACCAGGCCGATGCCCTGGCCACAAGAGATGACACCGGCCTCGACATCGCCGTTATCATACATCTGCCGGGCCTTGTTCCCGGCGACCATGTCCAGTATTTCTTCAAAATCGCCGCCTTCATTCTCGAGCTCAGAGCATTTTCGGGCGGCGGTATTGGCCCACACCCGCAGGGAGGCACCAATGGAACGCAGGACCAGCATGGTGTCAAGTTCGTCTGCCTGGAGCAGGGCCTGTTTAAGATTATCATGAATCGGGCATTCCCGGGTAGCCAGAAGGCGGGTTCCCATAATAACCCCCTGGGCGCCCAGGGCCAGCAGTGCCAGAACCCCCCGGCCGTCCGAGACGCCTCCGCCACCGATGACCGGAGCATCAATGGCGTCCACCACCGCTGGAACCAGGACCATGGTGCCGATATCCATTTTGCCGGTGGTTCCACCGTTTTCCTGCCCGACCACCGTAATAATATCAGCGCCCAGCTGCCGCGCTTTCTTGGCATAGCGAAGGCCGGCGCATTTATGAATCCAGGTCATTCCGGCCGCCTGGAACTTTCCGGACAAATCCTCGGATACGGAATGACCGGAGGTCTCCACGATTTTGACGCCCGCTTCAATCATGGCCTCAAGGTAGACGTCCGGGGCAATGGAGTTCATTCCGGGATACAGATTGATATTAACCGCGAAGGGTTTATCCGTTAATGATCGCGACTTTTCCAGGGCCGCGGCAAATTCTTCCCGGGTTTTGTAAATACTCGACGCCAGGATACCAAGGCCGCCGGCGTTTGAGATGGCCGCCACAAAGTCAGCCCTTGACAGGGACATCATGGTGCCGCCGATGAGGGGGTATTTAAGGTTGAGCCGTCGGGTGATTTCGGTCTGAATCATGGTTTCCTCCTCTGCCCCAATATTTCACGGGATTTTCAGCAGCGGTTCGTATATTTACTTGAATTCAGTATGTAATCGGTATGATAACACAGAAATGTATTTTTTAAATCAGAAACGGTTTTCTGGCCAGGCCCTTTTTTGACGGCTTGGCAAATAACCGGGTCAGATCATATACGGTTCCTTGACTTTATTCTTCCTTTTATTTCATACTCAGGTTAACTCGCTAACGCAAAAAAATCAATCAGGAGAATAGCATGAATTTTTCAGACCGGATGGCCTGGTTGCGAAAAAAAGTCGGTACCCGACGGGTGGCCCTGATTTTCGGCGGCTTGTTTGCCCTGTCCCAGCTGGCTCTTTACCTGGTGATTCGGGATTTGCCTCCTGAAAAGCTGCTGGTATTGCAAACCACTTTTTCCAAGGTCGAATTTCTGTCCATAATCGGTACCTGGAAAATGACCGGGGTGCTGCACCAGTTTAAAACCCACTTTTATCTGGATTACCTGCACCCGGTCTGGTACAGCATCTTTCTGGCGTCATTAATGGCTATCTCCTTCAATCTCAATGGCATCGAAAAAAAATACAACAGTCTTCTGCTTATACCCTTTGTCGCCGGTATACTGGACCTGGTGGAAAACAGCGTGCACCTTTTTCTGCTGGCCAATATCGGCGCCACCAGCGAGGCCAATATTTTTGTGGCTGCCCTGGCCGCCAACCTGAAATGGTTACTGGCCGGCATTGGAATTTTAATCGTGGCCGTGCTGGTCATAAAACGGGAAGTCTGGGGGTAATTCCCGTAACGGGGAGGGTATCATGATAATTGTGGATATTCCCGGTTATAAAAAACTGGAGCTGTCCTGTCTGGTTATGGATTATAACGGTACCATGGCCTGTGACGGCCATCTCATAGCCGGTGTCGCAAAGATCCTGGAGGATCTGGCCGAGCATCTGGAGATTCACGTGTTGACGGCGGACACCTTTGGCCAGGCCCGGACGGAACTGGTCGGCATCCCGGCCGTATTACGGGTGCTCCCGGAAGGCAACCAGGACCAGGCCAAGCTGGATTGCATCCGTCAACTCGGTCAAGCCGGGACTGTTGCTATTGGTAACGGACGGAACGATAAGCTCATGCTGGCCGGTGCCGGGCTGGGTATCGCTCTGGTCCAGGAAGAGGGGGCTTGCGTGGAAACGGTCATGGCGGCGGACATGGTCTGCCGGGATATCCTGTCGGCCCTGACCCTGCTGACCAATCCCCGGCGGCTCATCGCGGGGCTTAGACGATAAACAGCCGGACCTGCTGACCAGTACCAATTTTCCCCGGTCAAAGTTCCCCGGTCAAATTTCCCCGGTCAAATTTCCGCGGTTGACAATCCGGTTTCAGTTGAGATAAAAATAAATCTGTCCGGAAAACGGAACACGGTGCGAAACCGTGGCGGTCCCGCCGCTGTAACCCCGTTAACGACAGTCAGGAGAGAGCCACTGCGGCGTCTTTAAACATCGTGGGAAGGCCCGGACCGTCGGGGAAGCCAGAAGACGATCCGGATAAAGGTTTGACGCGGAATCCGATGGTAAAGGGTTTCGGCAGGAAATAATATCCTGCCGGAGCCCTTTTTTTTGCTCCGGCCCCGGCTCAAAAGGCTGTGATTATCAATATCGGAAAAAGGAGTAATCCCATGGAAAAATTGAACCAGACCATACAAGACATAGATTCGGTGAATCGGGAGGTGATGGAGCAGGCCCGTAAGCGCCTGGCCGAGCAGGCCAAGCCGGCTTACAGCCTGGGCATGCTGGAAGATGTTTCCGCCCGCCTGGCCGGCATTGCCGGTACTATTGACGTGCGGCTGAACCGGAAAGTGATCATTACCTGCGCCGGTGATCATGGGGTGGTGGCTGAAGGAGTCAGCCTGTTTCCCCGGGAGGTGACCGCCCAAATGGTGTTCAATTTCGTGACCGGGGGGGCTTCCATCAATGTGCTGGCCCGCCACGCCGGGGCTGAGGTGTGGGTGGCCGATCTGGGCGTTGATTGTGAGTTTTCTCCCGACCTGCCCGTTTTTCATAAAAAAATCGCCCCGGGAACCGCCTCCTTTGCCCGCGGGCCGGCCATGAGCCGGGCGCAGGCCATAGCCGCGGTCGAAGCCGGTATTGACATAGTAGAGGAATTGTGGCAGAAGCGGCCGGTGGACATGCTGGGTACCGGGGACATGGGCATCGGCAACACCACACCTTCGACCGCGATTATCGCGGCTTTTTCCGGTATCGCCGTGGAAAAGCTGACCGGGCGGGGAACCGGTATTGATGAAGCCGGCTGGCAGCGCAAGGTAGACGTTATCAAACGGGGACTTGACCTCAACCGTCCGGATCCCGAGGATCCGCTGGATGTTCTGGCCAAGGTGGGTGGATTTGAGATCGGCGGCCTGGCCGGGCTGGTGCTGGGCGCGGCCGCTCACAAGATACCGGTGGTGTGCGACGGTCTCATCTCCACGGCCGGGGCGTTGATTGCCTGTAAAATGGCCCCGCGGGCGAAACAGTATCTGTTTGCCGGCCATCGTTCCGTGGAAACGGGCCATCGGTTCATGCATGAACAATTGGGACTGGAGCCGCTGCTGGACCTGAACCTGCGGCTGGGAGAAGGCACCGGAGCGGCCCTGGCCATGGAACTGCTGGACGCCTCCACCCGGGTGCTGGCCGACATCAAAACCTTCGCGGAGGTTAATATAGAAAATGTTCAGAAAACCGAATAACCGTTTTCTGATTCGGATATTTCCTGAAATATCCGGGTTGTAAAGGGGCAAGGCGCCCATAAAAATTACGTCCACAGTGACCGCTGAGATTTTATTTTGGACAATAAGGGTTAGCCCGGATATTTCACGAGTCGATTTGAGCGCAGCTGCAAGGCGGCCGATATGAAGCTGTAGTAATCTACCGCGAATATCGGCCAACGCCGCAGATGCGCTCAAGGTGACTCGCCCGCAGGGTGAAATTTTTTGATATAAAAATGATTTTATTCCGCAAATCTAAAATGACAATTTGTAATTTTGAAATGACTGCTAAATGCAATATAAGAAGCTGAAATAATGAAACAAAGTAATGTTTTTCAAAAAATTTCATGAAATATCCGGGTTAGAATCAGGATAATATAATAATTGCGCGGTCGCTATCAATGACGATATAATGTTAAAATAGTATCTGCCGTGTCTTGAAAAAGGAGTCGCAGGCAGTAATCTCGGGCATAAAGGAGGAATGTTATGGACCAGCCGGTAGTGGTAACCCGCGAAAAGGAATTGGCCATCCTGACCTTGAATCGTCCGGAGAGGCGTAACGCCATCAACGAGGCCTTGTTGAAGGCTCTTTATGACGGGATTGAACAGGTTACCAATGACGACGGCATCAAGGTGGCTATTATCACCGGCCATGGCAAGGCTTTTTGTTCCGGGCTGGACCTGGATTGCCTGGCCACGGATAATTTGATGAATCCCCGGGGGGACGGTCTCGATATGGTGGATCTGATGGCGGCCTGCCCCAAGCCGATTATCGGCGCCGTCAACGGCTATGCCATTACCGGTGGTTTTGAGCTGGCTTTAAATTGTGATTTTTTGATCGCTTCTGAAGAGGCTGCTTTTGCCGACACTCATGCCAGGGTTGGCATCCGGCCGGGCTGGGGCATGACCCAGTTGCTGCAACAGGCGGTGGGGCAGCGACTGGCCAAGCAGTTTTCCCTGACCTGTCAGTTCATATCCGCGGAAAAGGCCCTGGCCTGCGGCCTGGTCAATGAAGTGGTCAAGCCGGCAGAACTGCTGCCCCGGGCCAGGGAAATAGCCGACCAGATCTGCCAGGTTAATTTTGATATGGCCCTGACCATCAAGGAGTTGATTGAAGATCGTAACCGGGCGACCCTGGCCGAAACCCTGGTCAGGGAGCGCCAACCGTTGAAGGAGATGATCAAAGGTTTGACCTGAGCGGTGGGCTGCCTGGCTTATAAACAACCTTGACATTTACCGGAAGTTGTTTAGAATATAATTTTATTTTGAGTATATGCTCATAAAAGGGGTCTATGTCTAGACCAAAGAAAAAAAGGAATATTGTCTGCGATCCGGATGTTTCCTATTTCAAGCCCCGGGGTGTGCCCATGCGCGTACTTAAAGAGGTGGGTTTGACGGTGGACGAATACGAATCCATCCGGCTGGCGGATTTGCTGGGCCTGACCCACGAAGAAGCCGGTCTTCGCATGGGTGTTTCCCGGGCGACTTTCGGTAGAATTGTGCAAAACGCCCGCCGCTCCATCGCCAAAGCACTGGTTAACGGCATGGCCATCCGAATCGAAGGTGGCGACTACAAGGCCCTCTCGGATGGGGTTCTGGTGCGGGACTGTGCCGTATGCGGTCGTCAATGGGAAGTTCGCCCTGAAACAGAACAGTTTGCTGCCTGCCCAAGATGCAATCGTGAAACATCGCGGCAGGAATAAATGTCTTATATATAAATTCAGGAAGGATGGTAAAGATGGCAAAAGAACAGCAGGGAGTTCCGCTGTGCGGAACCAAACAAGGACAGACTCAGGCTGATGATCCGGCTGAAAAGGCTAAAGAGTCATTAAGTCGCATTAAACACAAATTTGTTGTCATGAGCGGTAAAGGGGGGGTCGGCAAGACCAGCACCTCTGTTAACCTGGCTCTGGCCCTGGCCAAAAAGGGATACCAGGTGGGGCTGATGGATGTTGATATTCATGGTCCGGACATTCCGCGCATGCTGGGGTTGAACGCCATGCCGGGCGTAACCCCGGACAGAAAGATGATCCCGGTTAAATATTCGGATAACCTGGGTATTATTTCCATTGAATCGCTCAGCCAGAGCAAGGATGACGCCATTATCTGGCGGGGACCCATTAAGCATTCGGTGATACAGCAGTTTCTCGGGGATGTGGCCTGGAATGACCTGGATTTTCTGATCATTGACTCACCTCCCGGAACCGGAGACGAACCTTTGACCGTAGCCCAGCTTATTCCCGGCGCCCGGGCGGTCATTGTCACCACCCCCCAGGAGGTGGCCCTGGCTGACGTGCGCAAGTCGATTAATTTCTGCCATACCGTGAAAATGGAGCCGTTCGGCTTGATTGAGAACATGAGCGGCTTTACCTGCCCTCATTGCGGGGAGATGGTCGATTTATTCGGTGCCGGCGGCGGCCAGAAAACCGCCGAAGCCATGGGACTGAATTTCCTGGGACGAATCCCGTTTGATGTCAATCTGGTGGCCTGCGGGGATTCCGGTGAATCCTTCTCGGAACAATACCCGGATTCGCCGGTGACCGCGGCGTTTCTGTCGGTAGCCGATGAGATGGCCAAGCTGGTTGAAAAATAATCACGGTGTCGCCATGTTACGGCGTCACCGGAATATGTTGCAGAAAACATGACCGCCGGCCGGGATCATTTCCCGGACGGCGGTTTTTTTGTTGACCCGTCAATATCGTTTACACCAGCATTTCGGAAGCCACCGGATGCCGCTTGAGGTATTCCAGCCGATTGAGTCCGTTGATAAAAGCTTTGGCGCTGGCGGTGATGATGTCGGGATCAGCGCCCCGGCCCAGCGCCACCAGGCCTTCTTCCTTCAGCCGCACCGTCACCTCGCCCTGGGCGTCGGTGCCGCCGGAAATGGCGGTAATGGTGAAGCGCAGCAGTTCCGAGGCGGTTTTGGTAAGTTCGGCGATGGTCATGTAGACGGCGTCAATGGGGCCGTTGCCGTAGCTGGCTCCCTTGACGGAGCGGCCATTGATGGTCATCTGCACGCTGGCCATGGGAAAGACAGTGGTCCCGCTGGTAATATGAAGGTATTCCAGGTTGAAAACGTCCACTGTCTGCATCAGGTTTTCGGAAACCAGAATTTCCAGATCCTCGTCGACGATATTTTTTTTCTTGTCACACAGATCCTTGAATTTTTCGAAAACCAGGTCCAGCTCCGTCTTGGAGAGATTGTACCCGATTTCTTTGAGGCGGTCATACAGGGCTTTTCTGCCGGAGTGTTTGCCCAGGATCAGGGAGCTGCTGGCAACCCCGACCATTTCCGGTTTCATGATTTCATAGGTCATGGGATTTTTCAGCATGCCGTCCTGATGGATGCCGGCTTCATGGGAAAAGGCGTTAGCCCCGACAATGGCCTTGTTGGGCTGCACGATCATGCCGGTCAGCATGCTGACCAGTTTACTGGTCGGATAAATCTTGTCGGCCTGGATGTCGGTCTCCAGAGGGATGTGGTTGGACCTGGTTTTCAGGGCCATGACCACTTCTTCCAGGGAGGTGTTCCCGGCCCGCTCGCCGATGCCGTTAATGGTGACTTCGGCCTGCCGGGCTCCGGCGCCCAGGGCCGCCAGCGTGTTGGCAGTGGCCAGACCCAGATCGTTGTGGCAGTGCACGCTGATAATGGCCTTTTCTATATTGGGAGTATTATTTTTAACGTGGCTGATCAAATCGGCGAACTCATCCGGCAGGGCGTAGCCGACCGTGTCGGGGATGTTGATGGTGGTGGCGCCGGCCTCGATGACGGCTCCAAAAATTTTACAGAGAAAGTCACGATCACTGCGGGAGGCGTCTTCGGCGGAGAACTCCACGTTATCAGTGAAGGATTTGGCGTATTTGACGCCGGCCACGGCGCTTTCAATAACTTTTTCCCGCGGCATGTTCAGCTTGTGCTCCATGTGTATATCCGAGGTGGCGATAAAGACGTGTAACCGGGGCTTTTTGGCGTTGGATACCGCCGCCCAGGCCTTATCAATATCGTCCTTATTGGTCCGGGCCAGGCCGGCCACCTCGGCGCGGGTCATTTTAGCGGCGATCTGGGATACCGCTTCCAGGTCTCCCTTGGAAGCGGCCGGGAATCCGGCTTCGATAACGTTCACGCCCAGTTCTTCCAGACGGGAGGCTATCCGCAGTTTTTCCGCGACATTCATGCTGGCACCGGGGGACTGCTCCCCGTCCCGCAAGGTGGTATCAAAGATAACTACTTTATCCGCCATGGTCTTACTCCGTATCAGTCAGTCGGGTTTTCTTGCTGGTTAATTCTTTGGTCAGTTTGTAATGACAACTGTCTGCCAGCGCCTGCCAGCTGGCTTCAATGATGTCTTCGGAAACGCCGATGGTACCCCATATCTCCTCTTCATCCCGGGAGTCGATCAGAACCCTGACCTTGGCCGAGGTGCCCTCGCGGCCATCCAGCACGCGGACTTTGAAGTCCACCAGGTGCATGGCTTCCAGGCCGAGTGAGTCGGGGTAAAATTCAGCAATAGCCTTGCGCATGGCGTTGTCAAGGGCGCTGACCGGTCCCAGCCCCTGGGCGGCGGTGATGGCTTCCCGGCCGTTCACCCCGATATTTATGATAGCCTGGGCGGAACAGGGCCTGTCCTTGTTCTTTTCAATGATAACCCGGAACGATTTTAACTCGAACATGGGCTTGAATTGGCCGGCCATTTTTTCCATGAGAATTTTAAAAGATCCGTCAGCCGCTTCGAATTGGTAACCTTCTTGTTCCAGTCGCTTGATCTCAGACACGATCCGGGCGCTGTCAAAATTTTCCGGGTTGGTATCCAGGCCGAGTTCTTTGGCCTTGTAAGCTATGTTGCTTTTCCCTGATAAATCTGAAACCACAACCCGCCGGCTGCTGCCGACCAACTCGGGATCAATATGTTCATAGGCGCGGGGATTTTTGGTGATGGCGCTGACATGAATGCCGCCCTTGTGGCAGAACGCGCTGCGGCCGACAAAAGGCCGGCTTTTGACGGGAGTGATGTTGGCGGTTTCACTGACGAAGCGGGACAGGCCTTTGAGTTTCTGCAGATTTTCGGGCGTTACGCAGGCATAGCCCATTTTCAGGCACAGGATGGGAATGATGGCGATCAGGTCGGCATTGCCGCATCTTTCCCCGTAGCCGTTGATGGTGCCCTGGACAATATCCGCCCCGGCGCGTACCCCGGCCAGGGTGTTGGCTATGGCCAGTCCACAGTCATTATGGGTGTGAATGCCGACTTTAACGGCGGTGCCGCCGTTTTTGTCCGGAAAGGCCGCTGCCAGGCGATTATGCATATCGGCGGTGGCGGCTTCGATATCCGGCCCCAGAGATCCCCCGTTGGTATCGCACAGGACAACCGCGTCAGCTCCGGCCTCGGCGGCGGTCAGGACGGCCTGGATGGCGTATTCCCGGTTATGGGAGTAACCGTCAAAAAAATGTTCAGCGTCGAAAAAGACTTCCCGGCCGTGAGATTTTAAAAAAGACACGGTGTCGCGGATCATCTCCAGGTTGTCTTCCAGGGAATTGTTCATCAGCTCGGTGACGTGCAGATCCCAGGTTTTTCCCACGATGGCCACGGCCGGTGCCTGAGATTCTATCAGGCGCAGGATATTAACGTCTTCGTCCGCTGACAGGCCGCTTTTCCGGGTAGCCCCAAAAGCCGTCAGCCGGGCGTGCTTGAAATCAATTTCCCGGGCCAGCTCAAAGAAGCGGATATCCCGGGGGTTGGAACCGGGCCAGCCGCCTTCGATATAATGCACGCCGAAATCATCCAACTTGCGGGCGATTCTGATCTTGTCGTCGGCCGTGAAATTAATGTCTTCACCCTGGGTGCCGTCTCTGAGGGTGGTGTCGTAGATGACAATCTGTCTCATAATTATTTTTCTTTACTGGTCAGCAGTGTTTCTGAAGCCCGGGCAGCCGAAACTGTCGGCCTCGGCTTCCCGGGCTTCGGAACACCGGTTGGCTGATTTCCGGACCGGCTATTTTTTCCGGTTTTCAGGCCGCAGGGAGCGCACGGCGGCGCCGGCTTTCCACATTTCCGAGTTTTTAATGGCGTTCAGTTCCTCGGTCAGCTTGACCTTGTAGTCGGGGGCGCTGTTGGCTTCCAGGACCCGCTTGGTTTCGGCGCCGGAGCGGACCTTTTCATAAAGGTCGTCGAAGACCGGGGCCACCGCGTCTCTGAACTTGGGTGACCAGTCCAGGGCGCCCCGCTGGGCGGTGCCGCTGCAATTGGCGAACATCCAGTCCATACCGTTTTCAGCCACCAGCCGGATCAGGCTCTGGGTCAGCTCTTCCACGGTTTCGTTGAAAGCTTCACTGGGCGAATGGCCGTGTTTCCTGAGAACGTTGTACTGGGCTTCCATGGTGCCGGCCAGGCAACCCATCAGGACGCCGCGCTCGCCGGTCAGGTCGCTGAACACCTCATGTTCAAAGGTGGTCGGGAAAAGGTAGCCCGAGCCGATGGCGATGCCCAGGGCCAGGGTTCTTTCTTCGGCCCGGCCGGTAAAGTCCTGGTGCACGGCGTAGCTGGAATTGATGCCGCTGCCGTCCAGGAAGTTCCGGCGGACGTTGGTTCCGGAACCCTTGGGGGCCACCAGGATGACGTCAACATTGTCCGGGGGAATGACGCCGGTCTGATCTTTGTAGACTATGGAAAATCCGTGCGAGAAATAGATGGCGTCCCCTTCGTTCAGGCAGGGCTTGATCTTGGGCCAGACCGCCACCTGGCCGGCATCGGACAGGAGCATCTTGACGATGGTGCCTTTTTGGGCGGCTTCTTCTATGGGAAAGAGGGTCTCGCCCGGCACAAATCCGTCGGAAACGGCCTTGTCCCAGTATTCGTCGCCTTCCATCTGGCCGATAATAACCTCAAAACCATTATCCTTGAGGTTCAGCGCCTGGGCTGGCCCCTGCACGCCATAGCCGAGGACAACGATGGTTTCTTTTTCCAGGATCTTCCGGGCCTGGTCCATGGTGAATTCGTCGGATGTGACCACATTTTCTTTGGTTCCACCAAAATCAATCTGTGTCATGAATGTTCTCCTTGTCTTTTAAATTGATCCAAATAATCCGGTTGCCGGTAGCAAACCGTTTGATTCATCTCTTTCCGGGTTAATGCGAGGCCGCGTCCCGCTGCAGCGCGATGGTGCCGGTCCGGGCGATCTCCTTGATCCCGATGGGTGTCAGCATGGTAATAATAGCCTGCAGCTTGTCCTCGCTGCCGGTTACTTCAATGCTGAAATTATCAGGGCCCACGTCAACCACCTTACCCCTGAAAATATCGACGATCCGGAGAATTTCAGCTCGAAATTCCGGCTTGGCCCTGACCTTGATCAGAACCAGCTCCCGCTGGATGCAGGGGGTGGTGGTCAGATCCAGCACCTTGATAACATTGATGAGCTTGTTCAACTGTTTTTTGATCTGTTCCACGATGGCGTCGTCGCCGATCGTTACCATGGTCAGCCGGGAGGTATGGCTGTCGGTGGTTTCGGCCACGCACAGGCTTTCGATATTGTAGCCCCGGCCACTGAACAGCCCGGCAATTCTGGACAGGACCCCGGGCTGGTTATCCACGAAAATAGATAGTATATGTCGTTTGCCGTTCATCGCCAAATCCTTTGTCAGACTAAAATCATGTTGGTAATGGGTGAGCCGGCCGGCACCATGGGATAGACGTTCTCTTCCCGTTCCACCCGAAAATCCATGATAACCGGGCGGGGAGTGGCCAGGGCTTCCCGGATGACGCTTTCAACTTCGTCCGGTCGGGTGGCCCGCAAACCGACCGCGCCGTAAGCCTCGGCCAGTTTGACAAAATCAGGCGCGGCTTCCATGTTGGTGCTGGCATATCTTTTATCGTAAAACAATTCCTGCCACTGCCGGACCATGCCCAGGTAGCCATTGTTGAGAATGGCAATTTTGACCGGCAGCTGATGGCTGACCGCGGTCATCATTTCCTGGATATTCATCTGGATACTGCCGTCCCCGGCGATATCGATGACCGTCGCCCCGGGATCGGCCACCTGGGCGCCGATGGCCGCGGGCAGGCCGAAACCCATAACGCCCAGCCCGCCGGAAGTGATGAATTGTCCCGGCCGGGTAAAATGGTAGTACTGGGCCGCCCACATCTGGTTCTGGCCCACCTCGGTGGTGATAATGGCCTCGCCCCGGGTCAGTTCATACAGCTTTTCCACCACGTACTGCGGTTTGATGGTGTCCTGCTGATCATATGCCAGCGGCCTGGTCTCTTTCCACTCCTCTATCCGGTGCCTCCAGTCGTCCCTGGCTTTGGACGTGGATTCTTCAATATCCTTATCCCCCTCCTGGAATAATTTCAGCATATGTTCCAGGGTGAGCCGGCAATCACCCACTACCGGAATGTCCACCGCCACGTTCTTGTGAATGGAAGTGGGGTCGATATCCACGTGGACAATAGTGGCCTTGGAAGCGAATTCATCGGTTTTACCGGTGACCCGGTCGTCAAAGCGGACGCCCACGGCAATCAGCAGGTCGCATTCGGCCAGTGACAGATTGGCGCGATAGGTGCCGTGCATGCCGTGCATGCCCAGCCAGAGGGGGTCGGTGCCAGGGAAAGCTCCCAGTCCCATCAGCGTTGAGGTGACCGGAATTCCGGTGGCATGCGCGAAATCCGTCAGAGCCCGGGAAGCTCCGGACAGCAGAATGCCGCCGCCGGAGAAGATAACCGGTTGGCGGGCCGTTTTGATCAGCTTGATTACCTTCCGCAACTGCTTTATATTCGGCTCGTAAGTCGGGTTGTAGGATTTCAGCTTAATCTTTTCAGGCACGTTATAGGTGGTTTTGGCGTTGATGACATCCTTGGGGATATCGATCAGCACCGGTCCGGGTCTGCCGGAAGCAGCGATGTAAAAGGCCTCCCGGATGGTACGGCCCAGGTCTTCAACCTTCTTGACCAGGTAATTGTGCTTGGTGCAGGGCCGGGAAATACCCACGATATCCACTTCCTGGAAGGCGTCGTTGCCGATCAGCGGGGTGGGCACCTGCCCGGTAAACACGACCACCGGAATGGAATCCAGGTAAGCCGAGGCGATGCCGGTGATGGTATTGGTGGCGCCGGGTCCGGAAGTCACCAGGCAGACCCCGGTTTTGCCGGAGACCCGGGCATAGGCGTCGGCGGCGTGGACCGCGCCCTGTTCCTGGCGAACGAGAATATGATTGAATTCGGTATTCAACAGCTCGTTGTAAATATCCAGGACCGCGCCGCCGGGATATCCGAAGATGGTCTCAACCTGCTCCTCTTGCAGCGCTTTCATCATGATCTGCGCGCCCGTGAGTTTCATTAACTTTTCCTTATTGATAAATTGGTGGTTCCGTTATTTGAAGATGGCCCCGGTATTGGCCGAAGACACCATTCTGGCGTACCTGGCCATGTATCCTTTGGTAATTTTGGGTTCGGGACGCTGCCACTGGTCCAGCCGGCTCTGTATCTCGCCATCATCGACCTTCAGGGTGATGGTCTTTTCGGGAATATTAATGGCGATCTGATCGCCTTCCCGGACAACGGCAATGGGACCCTGTTCCATGGCTTCC
>JAWOCW010000403.1:0-3806 GCA_046483615.1 Desulfosudaceae bacterium | reverse complement strand
CCCACCAGTCCAGCGCTAAAGGGTTGGTATAATCGGTAACGCTGGTCGGTGCCATGAGGACCTGGTAGGCATAGGGAGAACCGTCTTCGCGGGTGGGCATATACCCGTTGTCGTAGGCCTGGTAATAGATTTCCGGATCTTCCGTGTTCAAAGAATCATCGGTCAGCATCATCCGCATATAGGTTACCGGTTTGATATCCAGGCGATTGAGCTCTGCCAGCAACAGTTCCAGTTCTGCCGTGGTAAGATTGGCGGAAGACGCCCAGGCCTCGATAAGGTATCCACTGGTCTCGATATCCAGCTCCGTTAACTTCCGTAAATACTCTTTCGCGTCTCTGAAATAGTCCCCGGGTTCGGCGTCACCGATTAAGGTTATCGGCGACCGCTGGGCAAATATCAACCCTTTGGCCCACTCGGGAATGGCCCGGTGCCGGCCGTTAATGGCCGTGATACTTTCTATATTCTGCTTGTAATCCCCGGCACTCACCACAAAGGCGGCACTGTTGGAAGAAACATTCACCTTCCAGGCATCATCGCGGTCATTGCCCATGTAGAACCGGGCCAGCTCACTGTTTTCAAGCAGAAAACCGTAATCTTCCGAAGAATAGAACAAGGCCTGCGGTCCATAGGCCCGGGAAAGAGAGTACTTGTCCACGATAGCGTTCTGGGCCATGGCGTCCATGGTCCAGGAATAGAGCGCGTGGCCTTTTTGATCAAGTGTCCCGCGACGCCCCCCGAATCCATAGAAGGCTTCATTGGAATGACTGGCAAAAGCGAAACTGATATTTTGGGCGCGGGCATCATTTACCGTGGCTGTGACCCGCATGGCTTCCTCGCCCGACGGGTCCGGCTGGACAAGGACAGCGACCGTGGTGTTGTCTTTGGTGGTTTCTACCGTGAACAATTGCCCGCTGCCGGAATCGCTCACCTCGATCACGTCCGTGGCAAAGTAGAGTTTGGCGTCGCGATAGACCTGCATCGGTTCGACGACGAGCAAATCCAAAAAATCAAAGGTTTCCGGTTGGCCGATTTCAAAGTGCAACGGGTGATAGCTGTCGCAGATGATCGGCGGAAAAGACCAGAATTCTCCCATCAGGTCGGGTTCGCAGTAATGGCAATCCGGATTAAAAATGGGGGTGTTGCTGTCAATCGAAGCCAGCACGGTTCGCCCGCCGCCATCTTTGATGAGAATGCGGAACGGTTCGGTTTCTATCACTGCCGACACGTTATTGCCGGAAACGACGTATTGGGGATCCAAAGACGGCTCCGGCGGCTCCGGCGCCATGGCAAACAGCGGCTGAACTACCAGGGACAAGCAAAAAAGTGCTGAAAAAATAATCATAAACCGTTTCATAGCCTATTCCTCTTCTTATTAGTCCTGCTTACAGTCATCCGGCAGCCCGGTAATACATGGCATTGAAAGATGTCTCTCAGGGAGCCATATATTTTTCATTTCCCTGTCTTTCCTGTCTGATCTTCCTGATCTTTTTATACTGGCTTGATAACAATAAAATCCTTGACTATTTTGACAAAAACCAGCACGATTCTCACATGGCTCGAAAGGCATTCGGGAAAGACCTCTTTTTCCTCGACAACTATCCGATTATTGTGTTCAAGGTGGAACCGCCCTACCCCTTTTTGGAACTCCATGATCTGGATTTCACTCAGCAGCAGCATTATCATGATTTTTCAGAACTGGTCATTGTCACCGAAGGAACCGGCTTGCATTGGGTGGAGGGATTTGAATTTCATGTAGCTGCCGGGGATGTGTTTTTCATTCAAGGGGAGCAGCAGCACTTTTTTAAAGAGCTAAACGACTTAACGATATATAATGTGTTGTTTCAAGCGGACAGATTACGGCTGCCCACAAAAGAGTTGAAGAAGATCCCGGGATTTAACGCTATTTTTGTTCTGGAGCCGGTCTATCGCCAAAAACACAATTTTAAAAGCCGTCTTCACCTGGATCGCTCCGGACTGGCCAAAGTGCAACCGATTCTTCGCCAGATGTGGCGGGAGGTCGAATCGCCGGAGTCCGGTTTTGAAGTCTCTCTTTTAGGAAACCTTATCCAGCTGCTTGTGTTTCTGTCCCGTCAATATTCCGAAGTGCCGCAGACCGCGCAGGGACAGGCGATTCTTCGTATTGCCAAAGTTATCGGCGCGCTTGAAAAAGAATATGCAAGCCCCTGGAAACTTTCGGACCTGGCTGACCTGGCCCACATGTCCGAGGGCAATCTGCATCGCGTTTTCAAAGAGGCCACCGGGCAGTCCCCCATCGATTATGTAATTCAGTTACGGCTTCACCGGGCCATGGAGATGTTGTCCGAGACAATGTTATCAATAACGGAGATCGCCTTTGAGGTGGGTTTCAAGGACAGCAACTATTTCACACGGCAATTTAAAAAAATGACGGGAATCTCTCCTTCCAGATACCGGGGATCGAAACCATGATTTTCCGGATTTAATTGATCCATTGCTCCCCCCTGAACAATACCCAAAAAGGGCTTCTAACCCGGATATTTCATGAAATATTCGGGCTAAGGTTTTCCCTGGAAGTGATCAGTCCTTATAATCACGTTTTTGCCCTTAAAAAAATGGCTGTAAGGATGAAAAACAGCTGTTTTTTAAATGAATTATCGATTATTATCAAATGGTTGACTTGGTCCGACCCCACCCCACACCCCACCACCCCATATGCTATTGGGCCGAGGCGATGGTCTGTCGCACCCGTTCCATCAACTCCTCCCGGTTGTCTTTGGAATACCCTTCCAGTGAAACGGGCTCATGGATAATCATCTCGATGGTGCCGGGACGAATGGCGGCGCTTCCCCGGGGAAGGACCTGACGGCTTCCCCGGATGGTTATCGGCAGAATAGGCACCCCGGCGGACAGGGCGATATTAAAGCCGCCTTTTTTAAAAGGCAAAAGCTGGCCGTCAGGGCTGCGGGTTCCTTCCGGGAAAAAAACCACTGAAGCGCCCCCGCGGATCTTTTCCGCGGCCACTTCCAGGCTTTTATAGGCCCGCTCCGGATTACCGCGATCAATATAGATATGCCCCATCCGTTCGCATCCCAGCCCGAAAATGGGGATCCGTCGAAGTTCTATTTTCATGACCCACCGGAGCTGCAGCGGCATGAAAGCTATCAGGGCCCAGACGTCATAATGGCTCTGATGATTACTCATGACAATATACGACCGCCCGGGCTTAATGGCCTGCCGGTTGACCAGTTTCACCCGCACCCCGGACAGCCTCAAGTTCATCCGGGCCCAGAATTTTCCGATGTAATGAACCCGGCGGCCGGTGGGATCGAGATAGGAGCCCAGAATGGTTACAATCCCCAGGACGATAGTGTTCAGGATGAGAAACAGAAAGAAAAAAGGACGATAGACGACATAAAAAATTCTGGCAAGACGCTTCATGGCGGAACTCTTTTGGTGTCTATTACGTTTTAAAGCGATTTCGCCTATCCCGCGTTCCGGCTAACAGTCAATCAGGCGTTTATTTTATTATAGGCCCTCCTCTGAAAAATTCAACCCCGCCCCCGGCTGCTCATCCCACCCGGCAGATGCCGGGAAAGCCACCAGAATCCGAGCCGGAAAAATACACCGGGTTAGCCACCGTGCTCCTGCCCCACGACCATCTCAATTACTGACTGACCGGTGCCTGGGTGGTGCCGGACCAAAAAGGCCCGCCGAATCTTTTTCAAAATTATCAAAAAAACCTTGACTCCCTGCGGCGGCTATCCTAAAAACAGGAAAAATAAAGAAACTGATCATCATGAAGGTGATCCCTTTTATAATTCATGAAT
>JAWOCW010000393.1:0-9055 GCA_046483615.1 Desulfosudaceae bacterium | reverse complement strand
ACGTGCAGATAAGTCAAGGGCAGACGGCTGATCAAGGACCGGGTCGCTTCAAAGGCGGCCGCGTCCTCGCCAGGAAAGCCGACCAGCAGATCGGCTCCGATGGCCGCTTGCGGCAGTCTCTTTTTAATAAGACAAACTCGATCTGCGAAAAAATCAGACCTGTAAGGCCGACCCATTTTTTCAAGAATCTGGTCCTGCCCGCTTTGCAAAGGAAGATGAAAGTAGTCGCAGAATCGGTCTGAAGCAGCCACCAGATCAATAATCTCGTCGGTCAGTTCCAACGGTTCGATGGAGCTCAGCCGCACCCTGGGCAAGTCCTGTTCACGGTCAATACGGCGCAGCAAATCCAGCAGGGATGACGAGTCGGGTAAATCATGGCCGTAAGCTCCCAGGTGAATCCCCGTCAGCACCACTTCACCGTAACCTGAGAGGGCGTATTCTCCAAGCAGGGCCAACACTTCATCTTCCGGCATACTGACGCTTCGGCCCCGGGCATGAGGAACAATACAATAGGTACAAAAGGCGTCACAACCATCCTGGATTTTTAAATACGGACGGGCGCGGTCTCTGGCTCCGGACAGATCGGGCCGGTAGCGGGGAAACACGCCGGGATGATTGTTTTCATCAACCATAAGGGGGGGTCTGGCCGTAAAAAAGGAAAATGATTTCTTCCTGACCAGGTCGGCAATGAGAGGCTTGGCCTGGTGAGCCACCACCAGATCCAGGCAACCGGTGGCCCGTAGATCTTCCGGATCGACGGTGGCATAACAGCCGGCGGCTATCACCAGGGCACCGGGATTTTCCCGGCGACAGCGCCGGATCTCCTGCCGGGATTGCATGGCCGCCCGTCCCGTCACGGTGCAGGTATTAACAACGCACAGTGAAACCGGCCCGGCCGCGGACTGTTCCCAGCCGTCCGCGACAAGCGCGGCCGAAATGGCCTCGGACTCAAACTGGTTCACCTTGCAGCCCAGTGTTTTTATCATAAATTTTTTCATCAGCCCTGATCCCGAATAAAGAAAGCGACAAATGATCCTGATATTTTATTGCCTTTATTCCGCAAATCTCTAACCCGAATATTTCATGAAATATCCGGGTGAATGATGCCGGCTCCGGCCACCCTGTCCTGATCATAAAAAACAGCGCCCTGCCCCGGAGTAATTCCAAACTGCGGCTGCTGAAAAGTTATCAGGGCTTTCTCCTCCGGCAGGGGCTCGACCAGGGCGGGGGCGGCTTGCTGCCGGTAGCGGACCCGGACGGAAAAAAAAGCGGGCGATTTATCCGGAAGCTGGCGCCAGTTGACCTGGTCGACCAGGCATTGCCGGACGTGAAGTTGATCTCTGGTCCCGACCCGGATACTATTGGAAGTGACATCAATCCCGGCCACGTAATAGGGTTCCTCGGCCGGACAATTGATGCCCCGCCGCTGACCGATGGTAAACCGATGCAGGCCCTGATGAGTGCCGATCACATTTCCGGCCAGGTCCTCGATCCGGCCCGACCGGGGCGGCTGACCGGCCCGGTTTTGGATAAAATCCCCATAGGACGAGCCGGGCGGGATGAAGCAGATATCCTGACTCTCCTTTTTAATAACCGGCTCCAGTCCATCTTGCCGGGCCAGGTCCCGGACCCGGGTCTTGGTCAGGTCCCCCAGAGGGAAACAGACCCGGTCCAGCTGCCCGCCCTTTAAAAAGGCCAGAAAATAGCTCTGGTCTTTATGCCGATCCCGGCCCTGCCGCAGGACAAAGCCCTTGGGACTTTCCGCTATCCGGCAATAATGACCGGTAGCGAACAGGTTGCCACCCCGTTGCCGGGCGTAATCCAGGCCAACCCCGAATTTGATGGCACTGTTACATCGAATACAGGGATTGGGGGTTTGCCCCCGGCAATATTCCCGCACGAAATAATCAATCACCTCGATCTCAAAAGACGACCGGCAGTCCAGGATCTCCACGGGAATACCGGCCCGGAGGGAGAGCCGGTCGACCGCCTCGGCCGACAACTCGTTATAACCGGTCAGCAGGTGCAGACCGACGACATCGTCATGACGCTGCCGCAACAACCGGGCCGCGACCAGGGAATCAATGCCGCCGCTGACAAGAACATAAACCATGGAAAGTCATCGCCTGTTCCGGTTGTCGAGAAAATCCAGCTGATCGGCCACCACGGCCGCCCTCAGCATCTCCACCCCGGCCTGGCGGGCGGCCCGGATGGGTCTCCGGTAAATGCCCTCGATCTCAAGCGGACGTCCGGCCTCATAATCCAGCTTCATGCTGGGGCTATAAGCCACCATCTTTTCGGTGGCCGCCAGCATTATATCGATAAAAGAATCATCCAGATCATGACCGAGGGCCCGGGCGGCGGCCGTAACTTCCGTCATGATATTTCGCACCAGCGCCCGGGAAGCCTCGTCCGCCACCAATTGGTCAGTGGTCGCCGCCAGAACAACCGAGGTTCCGTTAAAGGCCATATTCCAAAGCAGTTTCTGCCACCTGGCCAGCCCCAGATCCCCGGTAACGTCAACGGAGATGCCGGCCTCCTGAAAGGAATCGGCAATAGCCCGCAGCTTCGGGGTGATCCCCGCCGCGCCGCCATCCCGGGCATATTCTCCCAGGCGAACCGAGCCGAAATCCAGGTGATGGATCCGGCCCGGCCCGACCTTGTTACTGCACAAAAAACAAAGACCGCCGATTATGGTCGCCTCCGGCACAAGTTCAGCGACTTCGGCTTCCACGCCCAGACCGTTCTGAAGCAGCACCACCACTCCCCCGGGCTTGGTCACCCGCGGCAGGATAGAAGCCAGGGCTTCGTTGGCGGTGGTCTTCAAAGCCACCAGCACCACCTCGCACCGGGGCATGTCCCGCGGATCCTTATAAACGTTGATTTCGGTCAAATGGAAATCGCCGTCTTTGGATTCCACCAGCAGCCCCTTGGAGGCGACCTGGTCGTAATCGCTGCGCAACAGGAAATGGGTATCAAAGCCGTGCCGACAGAGCAGGCCACCGTAGTAGCCGCCTACCGCGCCGGTTCCGATTATGCCGTACTTCATGATAAACCTTTATTTTTTCTGTTTGGGGGTTGAGGCCGCCCCGGTTACGGGAATGTTTCCGGAGATTGCAGTGAAAGATCATCAGATAAAACGGGCGGCGTTGTCCTGCATGACTCTGAAATCAGCTTCGGCCAGGCCGGCACCCAGGACAATTCGGCGGGCCGCATCTCCATCGATCAGGTCCGAGGGAGAGTGGGTGTCCGTGTTAATGACCAGGCCGGCCCCGACCTGACGAGCCAGGGCGGCCACATGCCCGTTGCTCAGGCTGTGCCCCGACCGGGCGGATATCTCCAGCAGAACGTTGTTGCGCTCGGCCTTGACGGCATCCGCCTCGGTAATCAGGCCCGGATGAGCCAGCACGTCGACACCAGCCTCAATGGCCGCGCTGTTGGTGCCATCCGCCACCGGCTCGACCAGGGTCTGGCCGTGGACAATAACGATTTCAGCGCCCAGGGAACGGGCCTGTTCGACAAGCTCGGCGATCTGGGCCGGGGGAACGTGGGTTAACTCAATGCCCGGAATAATTTTTATCCGTAAAAACCGATTCAGGGACTCAGCCGCCCTGACCAGGAGGGGCACGATGAAATCGAGATTGGAAATATCCCCGTGATCGGTCAGGCCGATGGCTTTGAGCCCCTTGTATTCCGCCCGACGGGCCAGCTCCGACGGGACCAGGACTCCGTCGCTGAAAATGGTATGGGTGTGCAGATCAATCATTTTTTATCTCAAACTTTGATGCGCCGGTAAAAATTCCTTTTTACAGGCAGTGTTAAGTTTTAAGTGATAAGTATTAAAATCAGGACGGCCAAAAAACCAAAAGAAGACAGGACTGTTACCGAATCGTCCGGTCATCATACCTTGTATTTGCCAAAGTCTTCCGGCGACAACTTCTCCAGATAATCGGCCCACTTTTTGCCTTCCTCGCTGTCATCTTCCATCTCGTATGACTTGGCGGCATCACCCGATGTCAAGGCCTGAATAACCTTTTCATCAATATATATCGGCGCCTGAAAGCGAACCGCCAGAGCGATGGCATCGCTGGGACGGGCATCCAGGGAGAATTCCTCTTCTCCAGACAGAAAATGGAGCCTGGCAAAAAAGGTATTGTTCTTTAAATCGCAGATATCGATTCTGGTGACTTCCGCCTTCATAAAAGTAATAAAATTTTTAAACAGATCGTGAGTCATGGGACGATCAAATTCGATCTGCTGGAGGGCCGAAGCAATGGCGGTAGCCTCCAGCAGGCCGATCCAGATGGGTACGGTCTGATCGGTTTCATCTGTTTTCAGGATGAGAACCGGAGCGTTGGCTTCTTCGTCAACCGTCAGTCCGACAATACGCACTTTACGCAGCATTGGTTTTACCTCTTGTGGAGTGAGGAGAAGAATCTACCCGCACGGCCAGGCCGGACAGGCTGTGCGCGAAACCACGATCAATCTTTACCTGGACAAGCCGGCCCGGTTTGATGACCGGATTTTCGGGGCAAACTTCGCCCGTTCGAAAATTTACTACCTTGTTACTGGAAGTGCGCCCGGACCATTGCATGCCCGGAGCGGGCTGATCGTCTTCCGTTTTGCCAGGACGCTTGCTGCGGCCTTCGACCAGGACGCTCTCTGTCAATCCTTCCAGAACCATGTTTTTGCCGAGACTGATCTCTTCCTGACGCTCCAGCAGAAGCGCCAGGCGACGTTTTTTCTCCTGATTGGCAATCTTGCCTGAAAACGAGGCCGCCGGCGCCAGGGGCCGATCGGAATAGATGAAGGCAAAAATATTATCAAAACGCGCCTCGTCCAGTAAAGTCATGGTCTGCTTAAAATCAGCCTCGGTTTCACCGGGAAAGCCGACGATAAGATCAGTGGTAATGGCCATATCCGGCCGAACCTGTCGCAATCGGGACAATTTCTCCAGATAATCAGCCCGGGTATATTTACGGTTCATCCGTTTCAAGACCCGGTCTGATCCGGACTGCACCGGCAGATGAAAATGGTCGCACAACTTGTCCAGTTTTGAAAAAGCGTCGACCAGTTCTCCGGACATGTCCTTGGGATGGGAGGTTGTAAACCGTAATCGCTCCAGCCCTTCAATGTCATTTACCATGGCCAGCAATCGGGGGAAGGAGCAATGTCCTTCCTTGTTGCCGTAACTGTTGACGTTCTGCCCCAACAGGGTGACTTCCCTGACCCCGGTTTCAACCAGGGCCCGGACCTCCCCGACAATGGCCTCCGGACTGCGACTTATTTCCCGGCCGCGCACGTAAGGCACCACGCAATAGGTACAATAGTTGTCGCATCCCCGCATAATGGTGACGAACTCGGAGATATTGCCGGGCGGGCGGCCCCGGGGATAGCTTGTTTCAGCGATGACATCGGTCATGTTCACGTCCACCCGGGGCTGGCCGTCTCTTTCCACGGCCCGGACCAGATCCGGAAGTCGGTTGACGGCATGGGTACCGAAGACGATATCGACCTGGGGAAACTTGCTCAGGATAGCCCGACCTTCCTGCTGGGCTACGCAACCGCCGACAGCGACAATCAGGTCCGGTTTGTTTCTTTTTTCTGCGGCCAGGCGGCCGATAAAACTCGTGGCTTTCTGCTTGGCTTTGGCCCGAATAGTGCAGGTGTTGACAATGACCAGGTCAGCCTCGCCGAATGACTCCACCGGCTCATACCCCCGCTGACGCAGGGCCGCCGACAGGCGGGAAGAATCATACACGTTCATCTGGCAACCGATGGTGTTTATATGAAAATATCTGGCAGTCATTGGTCTCTCGATAACATTCCGAAAAATTCTATTGGGCGGGGGATGAATCATGTTCCATAAGTATCTCCGGCTTCAAGTCATCCAGTATCCGATCGAATTCCGCTTCACAACCCGGTGAAATCAAGAATACCACGGAGCCGTTTAGCGGGTCAATCGTTGTCATACCGGCTACTCCCTCACATCCTTCCAGCACGAACCGGAGAAAAGCGATTTCACGCCGATCAACGCGATAGTAGCGCCGGGTGACGGCCGCTGGAACCTGGTGGCGGTTACGATCGACCATCAGCGGCCGGACCATTTTTCAATCATCTCAAACAAGGGTTCTCTCCTGATGGGCTTCAACAACAGATCGTCCATGCCCGCCTCAGCATATCCGGCCTGCTCCTTATCAACGGCTCCGGCCGTGACAGCCACAATCGGGATATGGCGTCGCGCCTCCCGGGAACCATTACCGTTTTCCCATTGCCGGACCGCCCTGGTCGCGGAGATACCGTCCATTCCAGGCATCTGCACGTCCATGAGAATCAGCTCAATGGCGTCAGGGTCGCCCACATAACGGTCAACCGCGGCCTGCCCGTCCGGAACGATCTCGACCTCATACCCGGATTTGCGAAGCATGGCGGCCACCAGCTTCTGGTTGACGGGGTTATCTTCGGCCAGGAGAATCAGGCCGGTGTCAATGGCCTTGTTTTCGTCAGCCGCGGACTGATTGTCCGATTCAAAAGCAACCGGTTCCTCCTCCGCCTCAGCGGTGGTTCCTTTTTCAAGCAGAGATACAAGTAAATTCAGCAATTCTTCCCGCCGGACCGGTTTGGATAAAAAAGATCGGCAGCCGGCCTGTTCACATTTCCTGGTATTATCCACCAGAGGTTCGGTCAAGGCGATCACCGGCGGCGGCGCGGTCAGCTCAGACAAGGCCGCCATCTGCTCCATGAAACCACAGCCGTTTTCCGATTCCTTTGTCAGGCCGGCGTCAACAATACAGACAGAAACAGGTTCACCCTGTTCCGCGGCCTGTCGCAGTCGCTCACAGGCAACCTCCGGGGTCTGCCCGGCAATGACCCTCATCCCGAAATTTTCCAGCATGTTAACAATAATATCAGACCGGGTCTGATGAGGAATCGCCACCAGGATTTTCCTGCCGGCCAGTCCGGAAATGTCCGCGGTTTGAGTCTCTTCACCGGCAGCCGCTTTCATGGTTGCCAGAAAGGAGAAAACGCTTCCCGACCCGGCCTGGCTGGTAACCTGGATGTCTCCTCCCATCATCTGGGAAATCTTTTTGCAGAGAAACAGCCCCAGCCCGGTGCCGCCATATTCCCGGGATACGGAATCGCGGGACTGCCGGAAAGGTTCAAATATGGCCTCCATATTATCGGAGCTGAGACCGATACCGGTGTCCCGGACAGAAACATGAACCGCCACCGTATCCTCTGTTTGTTCAGACCTGGTCACCGCCAGGGACAGTTCAATTTCGCCGCTTTCGGTGAATTTGGCGGCATTGCTCATCAGGTTCAGGAGTACCTGGCGAAACCGATGCGGATCACCGATGAGTCGCGCGGGCACATCTTTTTCGACGCGGCACAGAAGTTCAACCGGCTTGCCGTAAAGCCGGGGACGGATCAGATCACACACATCATAACACACCCCGGCCGGATCAAAGGGAATCTCTTCTAACTGCATCTTGCCGGCTTCAACCTTGGCTGAATCCAGAAAATCATTGATCAGCGACAGGATCACTTCCCCGCTCATCCTGATATTCCGGGCGTAATTGGTCTGCTCCGGGTCCAGCTGGGTGGCCAGCAGGATATCCGTAAACCCCATTATGCCGGTTAAAGGTGTCCTTATTTCATGGCTGATATCAGCCAGCAGGTTGCTTTTGGCTCGGGAGGTTTGACTGATATCCTCCATCATGGCATTGACCTGTTCCACCGTTTGCTTCAGCCTGGAGTTGGTATTCCGCAGCTCCCGGACCAGCCGCTTTTCCCGCTCAATACGCTCTATGCGGGCCACCAGCTCCATCATCTCAAAAGGCTTGGTAATATAGTCGGCCGCGCCGGCATTAATGATTTCCACATAGGAGTGGTCATAGGAATAACCGGTCATGAAAATAAAATCCAGATCCGGCACCAGGGTTTTGGCCTCATGCATCAACTGGATGCCGTCTTTGCCGGGCATGACAATATCGGCCACGACCACGTCCAGAGAAAAATCCTTGATAATGCGCAGGGCGCTGTCCGCATCCCAGGCGACCTTGCTGTGATAGCCACGTTGCAGCAGAAACTGCTCCAGAGAATCAAGAAAAACCCTGTCATCATCAACGATAAGCACGGTTTTATTGAGATGATCTGTCATCATCGGTATTTATCCCTTAACGCGTTCCACGTAAGCCCTGGTCCGGGTATCAACCTTCAGCACCTCCCCGGCTTCAATAAACGGCGGCACCTGCAGGTAACAGCCGGTTTCGAGCTTGACCGGTTTACTGCTGCCGGAGGCAGTATCCCCTTTTACCCAGGGATCCGCTTCCACTACCTCCAATTCTATAAAATTGGGCAGGGTAATACCAATGGGCGTATTGTCAAAAAAAAGCACGTCACAAACCACATTCTCCTTTAATAAATCCAGGACATCTTCAATCTGATCCCGGGGTATGAAGACCTGTTCATAGGTGGCCGCGTCCATGAAGCAGTAACTGTCGCTATCGGCGTATAAATACTCCATTTTGCGTTCTTCCAGGTTGGCTTTGTTGATCTTGTCGCCGCTGCGGTAGGTGTGGTCAAAGATGGACCCGGTAATCATGTTTTTCAATTTACACTTGTACAGGGCCTGACCCTTACCCGGTTTCACAAAATCAAATTCGACTATCACGTGCGGGGCACCGTCAACTTCTATTTTCAATCCCTTTTTTAATTCACCGGCTTCAAACATGCTCTATTTACCTCCCTGGCAAGCAGATATTTTTAAATTTTATGATATCCTAAATACACTAAAAACACAAAAACAGGACAAAACCAAGTTCTTTTCAACCATCCTTCAACCGTTCAAGGCTTCTTCCGCCCGGCGGACCTCGCTGACAAGACGAGCCACCCTGGCCAGATCTTTTTGGAAGCGGACATAACCTCCCCGGCCGTCCCGCGCGTTCGTCCGGGTGCAACTGTCCACCCCGGCCGGCCGCGTTTTGATAATGCCATCATAAACATTATCGTCCGCGATACCTCCGGCCAGAAAGACCGGCACCGCCGATGACGC
>JAWOCW010000149.1:0-7208 GCA_046483615.1 Desulfosudaceae bacterium | reverse complement strand
GTGTCCTGCGCCTTGCAGCTGCGCTCAAATCGACTCGTGAAATATCCGGGCTAGCCCGAATATTTCATGAATTTTTTCGAACATATTCGAACATTTTAGAACATAGTTGGTTAATGCATAACTTCAGTTAGTTAAATTAATTTTTAATAATTGCAGGTTATTTTTACTTTTTCAAATAACGAGGCGAATCGTGGGCGCTCTGCTTGAAATAAAAAATATTGAAACCTATTATGACCTCATCTGCGCCGTCCGGGGTGCCTCTTTCGCGGTTGAAAAAGGCAGCATTACCGCCATTCTCGGCAGCAACGGCGCCGGCAAGACGACCATCTTAAAAACCGTCATGGGCCTGATCGAAGACCAGCCCGACAAGGGCACCATCACCTTTGAGGGACACCGTATCGACGGCCGGGACACGGACCAGATCGTCCGCCGGGGAATTTCCTACGTGCCGGAAGGACGGGAAGTTTTTGAAGAGCTGACGGTCCGGGAAAACCTGCTCATGGGCGCCTATACCCGCCGTGACAAACAAGAGATCAAGTCAGATTTTGAGCGGGTCTACAACTATTTTCCGGTCCTGCGGCAACGGTCCGGCCAGTGGGCCGGGACCCTTTCCGGCGGCGAGCAGCAGATGCTGGCCATCGGCCGGGCCCTGATGAGCCGCCCCACCCTGCTTTTTTTAGATGAACCCTCCCTGGGTCTGTCTCCGCTTCTGGTCAGAGACATTTTCAATATTATCAAGGCTATTAATGCCGAAGGGGTGACCATCCTGCTGGTGGAACAAAACGCCAGAAAAGCCCTGGAAATATCGGAAAACGCCCTGATCATCGAAAACGGCCGGTTCGTACTAAAAGGACCTTCCGCCGAACTGCTGGAAGATGAAAACGTCAAGGAATTTTACATGGGGGTCCGCTCCGAAGAGTCGACCAAGGGATATCAGCGCTGGAAACGAAAAAAGGTGTGGCGATAAATGAGGCCTGATCTGGAAACAGCCGGTAATTTTGAGGTGGAACCGACCACTACCCCGCGGATCTTCGCGGAAACCGCCGCCGCCCACGGCGACCAGGTAGCCATGCGCTACAAGGATTACGGCCTGTGGCATGATATCACCTGGCGGGATTATTATGACACGGCCCGGGCCATCAGCAGCGCCCTCATCTCCATGGGGCTGCAAAAAGGAGATTGCGTCTCCATCATCGGGGACAACTGCCCGGAGTGGGCCATGATCGACATGGCTGTCCAGTGCGCCGGCGGCGTCGCGGTGGGCATCTACACCACTAACGCCTGGCAGGAAGTGGCTTATGTCGTCAACCATTCTGAATCAGTTTTTCTGTTCGCGGAAAACGAGGAGCAACTGGACAAGTGGCTCCACTTCCGGGAAGAGGCCGCTACCCTGAAAAAAGTAATAGTCTGGGACACTAAGGGTTTAAGAGATTTTACCGATCCCATGGTGATGTCATATCAGGACCTGCTGAAAAATGGTCAGGCCCTTGATCCGGCGGAGGTGGACCAACGCGTTCGGGACCTGGTCCCGGAAGACCTGGCCGTGCTGATCTATACTTCCGGCACCACCGGCCCGCCCAAGGGCGCCATGCTGACTCACCGCAACGTCACCTGGATGGCCGCCGCCGTTGAGGCCCAGAACCGGATTTACGGCCGGGACGAAGTTTTGTCGTTTCTGCCGTTGTGCCATATTTTTGAACGGCTCTTTTCCGTGTTCGCCCACATGCGCTACGCTTACATCGTTAATTTCGTGGAAAAACCAGACACCGTCACGGACAACATGATGGAGATCTCGCCGACGGTGGGCTACGCCGTGCCCCGGATCTGGGAAAAATATTATTCCTCCATCCAGATCCGCATGGCCGAAGCCACCTGGTTCAAGCGCCTGGTTTACGGCCTGGCTTTTAAAACCGGCCTGAAACGGGCCACCTTGAAAATGAATTTTCAGCCGGTTCCCCTTTACCTGGAAGGACTCTTTCGCCTGGCCCACCTGGCCGTATTTAGAAAATTAAAAGAGAGGCTGGGTTTTGACCGCATCCGGGTGGCTTATTCCGGGGCCGCGCCCATTTCCGCGGAAATCCTCAGATTTTACCAGGCCATGGGTATCAATCTCATCGAGGGCTACGGTCAGACCGAAGGAACCGGCGTCACCTGCACCTCCCCGGTCGGACGGGCGAAATTCGGCACGGTCGGCCCGCCGGTACCGGGATGCGAGGTGGCCATCGCCGATGACGGTGAGATCCTGGTGAAATCACCGGGCGTTTTTGTCGGCTACTACCAGGACGAAAAAGCCACCCGGGAAACTCTGCGGGACGGCTGGCTTTATTCCGGCGATATCGGGGAGCTTGATGAAGATGGCTACCTCAAGATCACCGACCGCAAAAAAGACATCATTATCACCGCCGGCGGCAAGAATATCTCGCCGCAGTACATCGAGAACAAGCTTAAAGCCAGCCTCTACATCAATGACGCCGTGGTCATCGGCGACCGGCGCAAATATTTGACCGCCCTGATCATGCTGGACGAAGACAACGTCGCCAAATTCGCCCAGGACAACAAGATCCAGTTTTCAACTTACCGCGACCTGACCATGAGCCAGCCCATCAACCAGTTGATCCAGAAAGAGATCGATGCCGTCAACCGGTCCCTGGCCCGGGTGGAAAACGTCCGCAAATTTACCATCATTCCCAAAAAGCTGTACGAAGAAGACGGCGAGGTCACGCCCACCATGAAGGTCAAACGGAAAAACGTCTATGAAGTGTTCGCCGACCTGATCGAAGCCATGTATTAATTCTGACTGAGACCGGGCAGTCCCGGTATCGGAGAGACCTAGCCACCAGCATGAACCAAACCGGAACCAACCGGATTGACCGGATCGCCCGCGCCTCCGCTCTTCTGCCCCTGGTAATCTGGGCGGTGGCCGCCGCCATGACAGCCCCGGTCATGTCAGGCGGCCCCTTTCGCCTGAGCCTGCCCTGGGTTCCGGCCCTGGGCCTGGAACTGTCTTTTCTGGTAGACGGCCTCAGCCTGCTTTTCGCGTTCATCATCAGTACCATCGGATTTTTCGTCACCCTTTACGCCGTCGATTATCTCCACGGCCACCGCCACCCGGCCCGTTTTTTTATTTTTCTGCAGGCCTTTATGCTGGCCATGCTGGGACTGGTAACCGCCGACAACATGATGGCCCTGTTTGTATTCTGGGAACTGACCACCCTCTTTTCCTACCTGTTGATCGGTTTTGAGCACGAAAAAGAGAGCTCCCGGAAAAGCGCCCGCCAGGCCCTGCTGGTCACCGGCGCCGGGGGACTGGCCCTGCTGGTGGGCTTGCTGCTGCTCCAGATCATCGGCGGCACCGGCGACATCTCCGGCCTGACCAGCCAGGCCGGCTACCTGCGAGCCCATCCCCTGTACGGCACGATCTTCGCGCTGATCGCCATTGGCGCCTTTACCAAGTCGGCCCAGTTCCCCTTTCACTTCTGGTTGCCCAACGCCATGGCGGCCCCCACCCCGATCAGCGCCTTTCTGCATTCGGCCACCATGGTCAAGGGCGGCATTTACCTGCTGGCCCGGTTCCATCCCATTCTGGGAGGCACGACCACCTGGACGGCCACCCTCATGATCATCGGCGCTATCACCGCCGTGGGCGGGGCCATCCTGGCCCTGGGCCAGTCCGACCTGAAAAAAATTCTGGCCTACACCACCATCACCGCCCTGGGCATCATGACCATGTTCCTGGGAGGTCAGGCCACCTGCTCGCTGACGGCGGCCATGACTTTTCTGCTGGTGCATTCTTTGTATAAATCCGGTTTATTCCTGATGGCGGGTGCCATCGATCACCAGACCGGCACCCGCCGGCTGGAAAATCTGGGCGGGCTGTGGCGGGCCATGCCCTTGACCGCCCTGGCCGCCGGGGCGGCCTGTCTGTCCATGGCCGGATTCCCTTTATTTTTAGGTTTTATCGGCAAAGAGATAATGTACAAAGGAGCCCTGGCCGAAACCATGTGCCCGGAACTGGCCGTCAGCGCCGCCGTTCTGGCCAACTCCATTATGACCGCCGTGGGCGGCATTCTGATCATGAGGGTGTTCTGGGGGCGACCGCGCCCGGAATTCGGCCGGATAAGTGAAGCCCCGGTGTGGATGTGGGGCGGTCCGCTCTTTTTGGGCGGCCTCGGCATATTATTCGGAATTATGCCCGACCTGGTCGGTCACTGGCTGGTGGAACCGGCCGTGCGCGCTTTTCACTATTCCCCCGACGACATCAAGCTGGAAATGTTCCACGGCATCAACCCGCCCTTGCTGCTGAGTATTCTGACCATCTCCCTGGGAATCAGCTTTTACCTGGTCCACCGCCCCCTGCACCGCTGGATCAACGCGGCTGCCGGCCGGCTGCCGATCACCGCCGACCGGGTTTATGACGGAATTATCAAAGTAGTGGCCGACCTGGGCAAATTGCAGAACCGGCTTTTGCAAAACGGGTCTTTACATCGCTATTTTTTTACGGTGGTGGCCGTTTTCGTGCTGGGCGCGGGCTACGCCTATTTCAGCCGGGTGGAATCATGGCCGGCAGTAACCTGGCCGCTGTTGGCCATCCGGGAGTGGCTGCTGGTGGCCGTGATCGCGGCGGCGGTGGTGACGGTCCTGCTGACCCGGATGGTCCTGCTGGCGGTTTGCGCCCTGGGGGTGATCGGGGCCGGTCTGGCGATTGTTTTTTTAAGCTTTGGCGCCCCGGACGTGGCCCTGACGCAATTGCTGGTGGAAACACTGACGGTGGTGATTGTGTCCCTTATCCTGCTGCGGCTGCCCGGCCTGGAACAGCGGCCGGTCCGCCGACAACGGTTCCGACACCTGCTGGACGGCCTGCTGGCCGGCGGGGCCGGATTGCTGGTCACCGGCCTGCTGCTGGCGGTATTATCCCTGGACATGGATTACACCATCACTGAATTTTTTGAACAGAACAGCTACCTGGCCGCGCGCGGCAAAAACATCGTCAACGTGATCCTGGTGGACTTTCGCAGCCTGGACACCCTGGGTGAAATCATCGTGGTCGCTTCCGCCGGCCTGGCGGGATTCGCCCTGATTCATAATCGTCGGAGGAATTGATGCAGTCATTAATTTTACGGGCATCCACCCGACTGCTGGTCAGTCTCATCCTGGTCTTTTCGGTCTACCTGTTGTTTCGCGGCCATCATTCCCCGGGCGGTGGATTTTCCGGGGCGCTGGTGGCCGCCACCGCCTTTGCCCTGTATACCATCGCCGAAGGTCCGGCGTCCGTGCGACAGGCCATCCGCGTCGACCCCCGCCACCTGATCGCGGCCGGGCTGGGATTGGCCCTGACGGCCGGGCTGGCAGGGGCGTTATCGAAAAAAGCGTTTTTGACCAGACTCTGGTTAACCCTGGACATTCAACCCGGTTACCGGATCGTGGTGGGGACGCCCCTGTTGTTTGATATGGGGGTATACCTGATTGTGCTGGGCACCATCCTGACCCTGATCCTGGCCCTGGAGGAGAGTTGACATGGAAACCGTCTTAGCCGTCCTGTGCGGCCTGATGACCGCCGTCAGTATTTACCTGATGCTTTCCGGCAACACCATTCGGTATATTTTCGGCCTGGTAATCGCCACCAACGCCGTTAACCTGCTGATATTCGTGGCCGGCCGCCTGTCAAGCTCCCGGCCGCCCCTTATTCCCGAGGGGGCCGCCGTGACGAAAGAAGCCATGGCCAACGCCCTGCCCCAGGCCCTTATCTTAACCGCCATTGTCATCGGATTCGCCCTGCTGACCTTTGTCTTTATCCTCTTTTACCGGGCCTTTGAATCCCTGGGCACGGTTGAGACTGAAAAAATGCGCCTGGCCGAACCGGAATCACCAGCCGCCGCGGTCGAACCGACGCCAAGGAGCGGATCATGAACTGGCTGCTGATTTTGCCCATCATTCTGCCGTTTACGACGGCCGCCCTTTGCCTGCTGTACCGCGCCAACCCGGTCCGCCAGCGGACCCTGAGCCTGCTCGGTTCAAGCCTGCAGGCCGGTCTCTGCCTGGCACTGCTGCTTTACGTCAGTCGCCACGGCCTGGCGGCCATGCAGGTGGGAAGCTGGCCGGCCCCCTTCGGCATTACCCTGGTGGCTGATCATTTAAGCGCCATCCTGGTGGCGGTAACCGGTATCCTGGGTCTGGCGGTGATGGCCTATTCCAGGGTTGAGATCGACGACCGCCTGATGAGGGCCGGCTATTATCCGCTGCTGCACGTTCTGCTGGGCGGAGTCTGCGGAGCTTTTTTAACCGGCGATCTGTTCAACCTGTACGTCTGGTTTGAAGTCATGCTGATGGCCTCTTTCGGCCTGCTGGTTCTGGGCGGAGAAAGCCGGCAACTGGACGGCGGGGTCAAGTATGTCATGATCAATCTTTTCGCGACCCTCCTGTTCATCAGCGGCCTGGGCCTGCTTTACGGCATGACCGGCACCCTCAACCTGGCTGATCTGCACGGGGCGGTGCGCCAGGTGCCGGACCAGGCCCTGCTGGCGGCGGTGGCCATGATCTTCATGACGGCCTTCGGCATCAAGGCCGCCATCTTTCCTCTCTTTTTCTGGCTGCCGGCCTCCTACCATACCCCGCCGGCGGCCGTTTCGGCCATCCTGGCCGGGTTATTGACCAAGGTGGGGGTCTACGCCCTGATCCGCCTGTTCACCCTGGTGTTTACCTTTGATCCGGCTTTTACCCACGGCCTGCTGCTGGCCGCCGCCATGATCACCATGATTACCGGGGTAGTGGGAACAGCCGCTTTTTACGAATTCCGGCGGATCCTGTCTTTTCATATTATCAGCCAGGTGGGCTACATGGTGCTGGGACTGGCCCTGTTCACGCCCCTGGCTCTGACCGGCGCGATTTTCTTTGTGCTGCATAACATGATCGTTAAATCCAACCTGTTTTTGGTCAGCGGCGTCTGTCAAAGATCCGCCGGTTCCATGGAGCTGGACCGGCTGGGCGGTTTTTACCGTTACCGCGGCTTTCTGTCCCTGCTGTTTTTTATTCCGGCCTTTTCCCTGGCCGGATTCCCGCCCTTATCGGGTTTCTGGGGCAAAATGGTGCTGATCCGCGCCAGCCTGGAGGTTAACGCCTACGGCGCGGCCGCGGCCGCGGCCGGGGTGGGCCTGCTGACCGTTTATTCCATGAGCAAGATCTGGGGAGAGGCCTTCTGGAAACCCGCCCCG
>JAWOCW010000070.1:0-4165 GCA_046483615.1 Desulfosudaceae bacterium | reverse complement strand
CCGGAAACCGAAACGTCATCGGGATCCGGTTAAAGACTACAACACCATATCTGAAATTTTATCCGAATAAGAGGCGAGACCATGACTGATCATCAGCAGGACCAAGGCGGGCCGACAGAAGAAGCACAGGCGGACACCGACACCTTGAAAACGATTCTGACGGACGCCAGAAGGGAACTGGCCAAAGTTATCATCGGCCAGGAAGAGGCCATTAACAAGGCCCTGATCGCGATTTTCACCAACAATCACGTCCTGATCGAAGGAGTGCCCGGAGTCGCCAAGACCTTGCTGGTGAGGACCCTGGCCCGGGTTCTCAGTTGCGACTTTGACAGAATCCAGTTTACCCCGGATTTGATGCCGGCCGACATCACCGGCACCCATGTGTTCAACCTGAAGGAGAGCGCTTTTTCCCTGGTCAAGGGCCCCCTCTTCACGACTTTTCTGCTGGCCGACGAGATAAACCGGGCCCCGGCCAAAACCCAGTCAGCGCTGCTGCAGGCCATGCAGGAGCGGACCGTTACCATCGACCGGGAAACGCATGTCCTGTCTCCTGATTTCACCGTTTTCGCCACCCAGAACCCGATTGAATACGAGGGCACCTACCCTCTTCCGGAAGCCCAGAAGGACAGGTTCTTTCTCAAAATTTCCATGACACCGCCCGGCCGGGAAGAAGAGATTCAACTGGCCCAGCGCACCCGCGGCGAGGATTCTCCGGAAGCCGTGCTGGCCGGCGGATCGGTCCGGCCGGTCCTGCGGCCGGAGACGCTGGGGACTTTTCGCGGCATTCTCAGAAAGATCATGATCAGGGACGAACTGGTGGAATACGTCGTCGATATCGTCCGGGCCAGCCGGACCCACCAGAGCGTGCTGGTCGGAGCCGGCCCCCGCGCCACCCAGGCGCTGCTCTTGTCCAGCCGGGCGCTGGCGGCCCTGGAAGGACGCGACTTTGTCATACCCGACGACATCAAGGAAATGGCCCGCTCCGTCCTGGAACACCGGCTGGTGCTGCGGCCGGAATACGAAATCGAACGACTGACCACCGGGGAAGTGATCGAGGAGATCCTTCTCAGCCTGGCCGTGCCGAGGTAATCACGGATATGACCATTGTTCCCGCCAACCGGCTTGTTTTCTGGACCGCGGTTACCCTGCTGCCGGCCTCCGCCCTGAGCGCGGCTATTCCCGGAGCCCCGGCCCTGCTGTGGCTGCCGGCCCTGGCCCTGCTGCTGGCGGCCCTGGCGGACGCCGTGGCGGCCTTAACAGGCGGAGCGGCCCTGGACCTGGAATTTCCCGCCGAGGCGCGCCTGGTCAAAAACCGGACCGACGCCATCTCCTTTGCCGTGATCAACCGGCGGCGGGCGGGCGGACCAGCGCGGCTCGGGCTGGCCTTTCCGGAACAGATCCAGGCCGACCGCGACCGCCTGGTGAATCTCTCTCCGGGAGAAAGCCGCGACAGTTTCACCTGGCCCTGCACCCCCCTGGAACGGGGGGAGTTCCGGCTTGAGGCCTGCCGGGTGGAGACCGCTTCTATTCTGGGCCTGTGGGCCCGGCGCCATCAGGCGGACCTCGACACCACTATCCGCGTCTACCCGGATCTGACCGCCGAAAAAAAGAATCTGGCCTGGTTGTTTTGCGGCCGGCCCGCCGGCGACCACGCCCTGCGGCAAATCGGCAAAGGCCGGGACTTTGAGCAGCTACGGGAATACCTGCCCGGCGACAGTTTCGAGGACATTCACTGGAAAGCCACCGCCAGGCGGGGTTTTCCCGTTACCAAGACATACCGGATCGAACGGACCCAGGAAGTTTACCTGGTCATTGACGCTTCCCGGTTAAGCGGACGACCGGCCCGCTCTCCCCGGCGCCCGCCAGACCGCGACGGCCAGCCCTCCGACCGGCTCCGGCCGGCAAAGGCCCCCACCATCCTGGACCGTTTTATCACCACCGCCCTGATGTCCGGCCTGGCCATAGAACGGCAGGGGGACCTGTTCGGACTGCTCTCGTTTGACGACCGTATCCGCGGCTTTGTCCAGGCCAAAAACGGCCAGGCCCATTACGACACCTGCCGCGAGATGCTCTACAACCTCTATTCCCAAAGGGTCTCCCCGGATTTCAGGGAAGTGTTCTCCTTTATCGCCGGCACCCTGCGCAAACGGGCCCTGCTCATCTTTCTGACCAGCCTGGACGACCCGGTTCTGGCGGACGATTTCATCAAGCAGGTTGACGTGATTGCCAAACGTCACGTCATCCTGGTGGAAACCATCAAACCGGCCGGCGTGGCCCCGGTTTTCTCCTCTGCCGCGGCCCGGTCTCCGGAAGACATATACGCGGCGTTGAGCGGTCACCTGGAGTGGGAGAACCTTTACCAGACCGGCCAGCGCTTGCGGCAAAAGGGAGTGGATCTGGCCATGGAAGAGGCGGACAGATTGTCCCCCCGATTAACCCGGCATTATCTGGACATTAAACGGAACCAGTTGTTGTGATTATCGATCTTAACAAATTCATTAACGAAGAACGGGCCTGCTGGACGGAGCTGGAGTCGCTCATAAACACCCTGGAAAAGGATCCCACCGTCCGGATGGACCTGAACCGGATCAAGCGCTTCCACTACCTCTACCAGCGGGCCTCGGCTGATCTCGCCAGGATCAAAACCTTTGCCGCCGAGCAGAACCTGGAACGCTACCTGGAATCCCTGGTAGGCCGGGCCTTCAGCTACATTCACGAATCGCGGCGGCGGCCGCGGCGGATCGCCCTGTTTTACTGGTTTTTCAATACCTTTCCGCGGACCTTCCGCCGGCATGCCGGCGCCTTTCTGCTGAGCGCCCTGGTCACGGCCGTCGGCTTTGCTTTCGGCGGGGCCGCGGTCGGCCTCGACTCCGAGGCCAAAGCCATCATCATGCCCTTCTCCCACCTGCAAACAGACCCGGCCGACCGCGTGGCCGGCGAAGAGGACCTCTCCGGCGACCCCCTCAAAGGCAGCCAGGCCCGGTTTTCCTCCTACCTGATAACCCACAACACCCGGGTGTCCATTTTTATCATGGTTCTGGGCATCACCTGGGGCATCGGCACCATCATCATGCTTTTTTATAACGGCCTTATCCTGGGCGCGGTGGCCGTCGATTATATTCTCGGCGGGGAGACTGCATTTCTGGCGGGCTGGCTCCTGCCGCACGGCTCGATCGAGATTCCCGCCATCCTCATCGCCGGCCAGGCCGGCCTGGTCATCGCCGGCGCCCTCATCGGCCGGGGTGAACCCCTCTCTCTGAAACAGCGCTTCCGCGAGGTTTCCGGAGACATCGTCACCCTCATCGCCGGGGTGGCCGTCCTGCTGATCTGGGCCGGCCTGGTGGAAGCCTTTTTATCCCAGTACCATCAACCGGTCATTCCCTATGATTTGAAAACAGCTTTCGGTATGTTCGAGTTACTGCTGCTGACGCTGTTCCTCTGGAAATCGGGCGCCAAAAAATCATGAGAACCAATACCCTCAATATCGTCACCCCGGAAGGCGTTGCCTTTTCTTTAACCCTGGCCGGCCCGGCAACCCGCTTTCTGGCCTGGGCCATAGACGCCGCTGCCATCACGGCGGCCTTTTCCATCCTGGAGGGCCTCCTTAAAGTGGTCGGTGTCCTGAGTTACGATTTTGCCGCGGCCCTGTCCATCCTGACCTATTTTGTTCTTTCCATCGGCTACCGCATCGCCCTGGAATGGCTCTGGAACGGCCAGACCATCGGCAAACGCCTGTTTCAATTGCGGGTCCTGGACTCCGGGGGCCTGAACCTGCGCTTCAGCCAGATCGTCATCCGCAACCTTTTCCGCTTCCTGGATATCCTGCCCGCTCTATACCTGGTCGGCGGCACCGCCTGCCTGCTGACTTCCAAGGCCCAGCGGGTGGGCGATATTGCGGCCAATACCATCGTGGCCTGGAAAAAACCCCTGCCGGAACCGGACCTGGACAGCATCCTGGCCGATAAATTCAACTCCTTCCGCGCTTACCCCCGCCTGGCCGCGCGCCTCCGCCAGCAGACCTCCCCGGCCGAGGCCGGCCTGGCCCTGCAAGCCCTGCTGCGGCGAAACGACCTGAACCCCTCCGACCGGATCTCCCTCTTCGCCGACATCGCCGATCACTTCCGTTCCCTGACAGAATTCCCCCAGGAAGCCATCGACGGCCTCT
>JAWOCW010000147.1:0-13763 GCA_046483615.1 Desulfosudaceae bacterium | reverse complement strand
AAAACCCAAAAATATTTTTATCAGATTACGAGATTTTTCTAAACCTTCTTTTATGTCAACCCAGTGGATATCAGGATCGGCCCGGAACCAGGTCAACTGCCGTTTGGCATACCGCCGCGTATCCTGCTGCATGGTCCGGACCAGCTCTTCCCGGGACAGCTTCTTCTCAAGATATTGAATCACGTGCCGGTACCCGATGGACTGCATGGATTTTAACCGGGAGGAATACCCCTTGTCCAGCAGAGTCCGCACTTCCTCCACCAGGCCTTGCGCCAGCATCATTCCCACCCGGTGGTTAATGCGTCGGTAAAGCTCTTCCCGGTCCTGATACAGGCATATTTTCAGGGCCTGGTAGCGGGGTTCGGAAAATCCGTGGGCCCGGGTATGCTCGGAAGCGGGTCGCCCCGTGGTTTCAAGCAACTCCAGCGCCCGGACTACGCGAAAAGAATCGCCGGGGTTTATCCGCCGGGCCGCTTCCGGATCAGCCCGGCGGAGTCGTTCATGCATAACCGCGGCGCCTTTGGCGGCGGCTTCCCGGGAGAGCCGGTCCAGGACGGCGCTGTCGGCCGCGTGGCTCCGGAGCAACCCATACAGGCAGGCCTTGATATACAAGCCGGTACCGCCCACGACAAAAGGAATCCGGCCCGCCCCGTGCAGATCGTCAATAACTTCGGCGGACATGGTCGCGTATTGACCGGCGCTGAAATCCGCGTCCGGATCCACGATATCAATCATGTAATGGGGAATCCGCGCTCGTTCGGCTCGATCGGGCTTGGCCGTGCCAATGTCCAGGTAGCGATAAATCTGCATGGAATCGGCCCCGACGATATGAGCGCCGAAATGATCGGCCAGTTCAAGGGCGGTGGCTGTTTTCCCCGTGGCGGTCGGGCCGGCGATAACCACCACTTTCGGTTTCAGGGACATGTTCATGGTCTCACCACCTTCCGGCGCGGCCTCTGTCCCGGCTCTGTACCCGGCCTACAATTGATCGTCATGCCGCCCTTCCCCGCCGTGTTGAAACGAGCGCAGCCCGGTCGGAATATTGGTCAACTCCTGACCGGTGAAAGATTCGCACCGGCCGACCCGGCCGGCATCCGGCAGGAGCTGCCGAATGGCTTCAAATCGTTCCGGCTGGCAGGTAAACAACAACTCATAATCTTCCCCGCCTTTTAACACCATTACTTCCGGAGATAGGCCGGAACGCTCACAATAATCAAGCAGCAGGGGATCATAGACCCCGGCCGACAGATCCATGGCCACGGTCACCCCGGCGGCCCGGGCGATATGGGCCGCGTCTCCGGCCAGTCCGTCGCTGATATCGATGACGCAATCGACTCCGTTTTCGGCCAATACCGCGGCGGCGTCAAACCGGGCCCGGGGATATTTAAAGGCCGCCAGCAGCGCTGCCGGCTCTTTTTTGCCGTGGCGGAGGAGTTCCAGGCCGGCCCGGGCCATACCCAGCCGGCCGGTACAATATAATCCCTGCCCGGGCCGGGCGTTGGCGCGGGCCGGGTAAAGGCCGGACTCGTTCTGACCGATTATAAAAAGGTTCAGGGCCACCTCGCCCCCGGCGGCCAGGTTGCCTCCGCCCAGGGCGCAGCCATACTCCCGCAGGGCCCGGTTCAAGCCTTGGTAAAGCTCCCGGGCCAGAGAGCCCGGTTCCGCCGGGGGCAGGGTCAGGTTAACAAACATGGCCACCGGCCGGGCGTAGGACGCGGCCAGATCACTCAGGGCGGAAACGGCCGCCTTGTATCCCGCCTCCGCCGGGGTCTGCCAGTCAAAATTAAAATGAATCCCCTGGATATGGGCATCGGTAGTTATAACCGGCTTCAGGTCTTCTTTTAAAACAGCGGCGTCATCACCCGGCGGGATTTCAAAGACGGGCGGACGCCCCTCGTCCGGCGGAGCTTCCGACAGCAATTGGGCGATCAATTCGAATTCGTCCTGCCAGGGAATCTGAAGCTCTCCGGAAAAATCGGAGATACCGCAGGCCGCGGCCAGTTGTCCGGCGCTCCGGCGGGGCTGGCCGGACCGGCTGATAAAACTGATAACCGCCACCCCGGCGGCGCCGGCGGCCAGGCAGGAAGCCGCCGTGGTGTCATCGATACCGCCGATGGCCACCACCGGCAGCGGCGAGGCGGCAATGACCGCCCCCAGGCCGTCCAGACCGATGACCGGCTTGGCGTCCTTTTTAGTGGCGGTCGCGAAAACCGGGCCGGTACCGAGGTAATCACAAGGGCCGATATCGGCCCGTTCCAGCTCGGCCAGGGTGGAAACCGACAGACCGACCAGGGCCTGCTCGCCCATAATCCGACGGACCTCGGCAGGAGATGCGTCTTCCTGACCCAGGTGAACGCCGTCGGCGCCAAGCGCCCGGGCCAGGATAAGATCGTCATTGACGATAAAAGGGATATGGTTGGTCCGGCAGAGGAGACGCGCCTCGGCTGCTTCTTCAAGCAAGCCGTAATAAAAATGTTTATGACGGTATTGTACCATGGTGGCGCCGCCGGCAATGGCCGCCCTGACCTGCTCCGGAATCGGCAGCGAGGCCTTGTCATCGGTGATGAAATAGAATTTCAATAGTTTTTCAAGTGCCGCGCGAGGCATGGGCTTCTCCATTAAATTATCGTACAGTCAACACCAACTTCGTCATGCTTCTCCGAACAGCCGGGCCCACATCAAGAAGGTTTCCGCCGCCTGCCGCCCGTAATTTGACAAATGAGCGGCCACCTCCTCCACCGATAATTCCCGCTCCAGTCGAGCCGGGTGCTTGGAAAAAAACTTGTCGGCATAGGCGATAATCGTTTCTTCCCGGGAGACCGGACGCATATCCCGCAGGGGCAGGGGGAAATTATTATTTCTGATGTCGGCCACGGTCAGGCCGACGCCGACATGCCGTTCACAGACCAGTCCGTGTCGGGGCAATCCAAGCGAGGTCAACATTTCCCGGCCGAACACCCCATGACAGATATAATCTGCCTGCCCCGCGCAGCCCAGGGCCGGCGCCCTGACCCTGATAATTCCGATATCATGCAGCAGGGCCGCGGCTTCGAGAAAATCCCGGTCCAGCGAAGAATCGCCCGTCTTATCGGCCAGGCGCAGGCTCTTGGCGGCGACTTGCCGGCCGTGCCGCAAAAGGAGATCATACAGGCTGGTTCCCGGGGCGTAATACTGCTTGATGATCGCCACCGGATCAACCGGATCAACCGGATCTGGGGGAGCTACAGGATCAACAGGGTCATCAGGGGCCGCTCCCGGCCCGGTCTTGTCGCCGGTGTTTCCGGCCCGGTCCCGGGTTTCTTCCTGTGGAGTCTGCGTCACTATAATCACCAGAAATTATTGGGCTCCCCGGCTGAGCACGGCGTCAATAAATGGATCGATATAACCGTCCAGGACGCTGTTGACGTCGCCTACTTCCAGGTCTACCCGGTGATCCTTTACTTTCTGATAAGGATGCAGCACGTAGGAGCGGATCTGGCTGCCCCAGGAAATATCTTCCTTGCTTTCATGGAGCTCCCGGGCCTTTTCTTCCTGTTTCAGCTTTTCCGCCTGGTACAGTCTGGAGCGCAGCACGTTCATGGCGATTTCCTTGTTACGCGACTGGGATTTCTCCTGCTGGCACTGCACCACGATATTACTGGGCAGATGGGTGATACGCACGGCGCTGCTGGTCTTATTGACGTGCTGCCCGCCGGCGCCGCTGGCCCGGAAGACGTCCACCCGCAGATCCCCCTCATCAATATCTATTTCAATGTCATTGTCCACTTCCGGATACACGAACACCGAGGCAAAGGAGGTATGCCGCTTGCCGCTGGCGTTGAAGGGAGAGATGCGGACCAGGCGATGGACCCCGACCTCGTTTTTTAAATAGCCGTAGGCGTTTTTGCCGGAGGCTTTAAAGGTAGCGCTTTTAATGCCGGCCTCTTCCCCGGGCTGGACATCGACCATCTCCAGCTTGTAGCCCTGGTGTTCCACCCAGCGACTGTACATGCGCAGCAGCATTTCGGCCCAGTCCTGGGAATCGGTACCGCCGGCGCCGGCGTTTATGGAAACAATGGCGTTGGCCCCGTCATCAGGTTCGGACAGCATTAATTCCAGAGAAAAAGCATTGATTTGTTTTTCCACCGCGGCCACCCGCCTGGCAGATTCCTCCCGGACGGCGCTGTCCTCCTCCTCCTCGGCCAGCTCCAGCAGGACCTCGGCCTCCTCCAGGCCATTGCAGACCTCTGCCAGGGAATCCAGGGTCGAAGTCAGGGAAGCTCTTTCTTTGAGCAGGGTGGTGGCGTGATCAGGATTTTCCCAGAAATGCTCCTGGCTCATCTCTTTTTCAATCTCTTCCAGGCGAAGCCGCATTGCCGACAGGTCAAAGATAACCCCGGATATTTTCTATTTTCTTTTGGCAATCCTCGATGGCTGAATGGATATCCGTGTTTTTATCCCATGTCATTGTCAAAATCTCCCTTATCTTTATATAAGATTACCTGGTAATAATTTTACCGCCCGGCTTACCTGTTTATCCGGTATTTCCGCCATAACACAAACAGAGTCGCGATAACACAAAATTTCGCGAACAGATCACCCAGACGGCCATAAACGGTTTGCCCCCTGCCTTCGGGAACCTGGTAAGACCGGACGCTTTCGACAAATATGGAGGTAGCGTCCCGGATCCGGCCGCGCGGATCAACCCAGCCGCTGATACCGGTGTTGGCCGCCCTGACCACGGCCCGCCGGTTTTCCACCGCCCGCAGAACGGTCATGGAAAAATGCTGGTAAGGCGCCCCGGTTCGACCGTACCAGGCATCATTGGTGATATTGATTATGATATCGGCCCCGCCGGCGACCAGTTGCCGACAACCACCCGGAAAAATAATTTCATAACAGATCTGAATCCCCAGTCGGCGGTTATCCAGGTTTAAAACCCGGCCCGGATCACCCGGTTCAAAATCACCCACCGCCACCACCAAACGATCGATCAAGGGCAGCCATTTCCCCAGGGGCACGTATTCTCCGAAGGGCACCAGATGGGACTTATCATATCGGCCTGTCACCTCGCCTGTCGGAGCTATCAAATAGGCGCTGTTATAAAGTTCGTAATCATTACCCTGGGAGAAAACCGTGGGCGCTCCGGTCAGCAGGTGAATTTCCTGATCCCGGGCGAACCGACTGACCATGGCCGCCAGGTTCTTGTCATAATTAAAATAAAAAGGCATGGCGGTTTCCGGCATAACCACCAGATCAGCCCGGCGGGCCTCGGGTCGCGCGGCCAGGTCCAGATATTTCCGGACGCTGTCCAGCCGGAATTCCTCGTCCCACTTCAGAGACTGATCTATATTCCCCTGAATGACGGCCAGGCGGTGATGTTCGGCCCGGGACATATCCTGCCCGACCCGGCTCAGTCGCCATTGACCGTACCCCCAGACGACCGCCACCAGAATCAGAGCGCCGAGGACGGCGGCCAGGGCAGGCCTCTTTTTCACCCGGACCTCCTGCCATTTTTTTTGCAGAAGAGCCAGCCCGGCCAGAAAAAGAGCCGTGTTGACCAGGACTATCACAAACGAAAGGCCGTACACCCCGGTCAGGTCAGCCAGCTGAATCAGACTCAACTGCTGGTACTGGGAATATCCCAGCAGCTCCCAGGGGAACCCGGTAAATAAAAAGGTCCTGATATATTCCAGGGTGACCCAGGCCGCCGGCGCCGTCAGCAGGGTAATCGCCGGCCCGCTCCGGATACCGGTGACGATCATGGAAAAAACGCCGATATAAATCGCCAGGTAGGCGGCCAGCAAAAGAGAAAAGATCAGAGCGGCCGGCAGGGGCAGCCCCCCGTAATTTTTAAGGGTAGGCATAAGCCAGTAGCCCAGGGTCAGGTAATGGACTAACCCGGCCGCGAAGCCCGGACCAAAACTCTTCCAAGAAGAGACATTCCGCAATGAATACAGCAGCGGCACCAGCGCCACCCAGGCCGCCGCCGCAAAATTCCAGCGGGGAAAAGCGGCCGTCAACAGAAGACCGGATAAAACCGCCGGCAACAGCCTCCGCATTGTCTTTTTGTATCCCCGGTAAGCGGCGTTATTATCCCTCATGGCTGCCCTTTGGATTCGTTGTTTATCCTGTACTTTATGTCGGTGGCCTCCTCTTGTCAAGCCGTGGTTCCGGAGACAGATCGGCACCAGTCCTTCCGGCCGCCGTCTTTCTGCCGGCCACTTGCCTCTTCCAAGCCGTCTTTTGACATTTCTTCCCTGTTCGGTTATTGTAAAAAATTAACTTCATTTTTTAAAATATAAAAAACTGTCATAACATATCAGGAGGAGCCGTGGCTGTAATCACAATTTCAAGACAATTCGGCGCCGGCGGTAAGACGCTGGGAACCATGATCGCGAAAAAAATGGACTATGTTTTTCTGGATGACCTGGTCATAAAAGAAATTGCCAAATCCGCCCGGGTTTCCAGGGACACGGTTATCTCCATCGAACGAACCGCCGGCGGCTCCCTGTCCCGGTTCATCTCCTCTTTTATTTCCAGCAGCTACATTGACCGGCTGACCGGTGAAAAGCACGGCTACATAGACGAAAATGTCTATGTCGACGTGCTGTATGAAGTAATCAGAAAACTGGCCGCCCGGGACAATGTTGTCCTGATGGGACGCGGCGGTCAGTATATTCTTCAGGAAGTGCCCGACGTCTATCACATACTGCTGATTGCCAGTGATGAAGACCGGGTCAAATTCATGCAGCGGTATTATAAATTGTCCGATAAAAACGCCAAAGCGGCCGTTTTAAAAGGAGACCGCCGCCGGGCCAATCTCTATCAAAAACTGGGCAAGCAGAACTATGACGATCCCAGGCTGTACCACCTGGTTTTGAACATGCACCTGATTCCGCTGGAAACGGCCCGGGATCTGGTCTGCGACCTGGTCACCTCATCCGCCACCATGCCGGAATAAAGGTGCCGGACAGTCCGGGATTCGACCGGGCCACGGCCGGTTCCGCGCCGATATCTGCAACCTCAAACAATCTTTTTAAATTAAGGAGACATATGGAACCCTTATCACCCAACATCATCGCCAACGCCCTGAATTGCCATGCCAAAAATAATGCTGACGGAGAAGCCGTGGTTTATGGCGACAAACGGATCACCTGGCGGGAACTGGCCGTGCGGGTCTGCAAACTGGCCAACGCCCTGCGCCAGACCGGCATCGACCGGGATGATAAAGTCGCCTTCATGTTTTACAACTGCCCCGAATTCATTGAGATAAACTACGCCATCCAGGTGGCCGGAGCCATTCCGGTACCCATGAACTACCGTTTCGTGGCCGGAGAAATCGAGTACCAGCTCAACCATTGCGACGCCCGGGCTTTTATATACGACCACCATTTTCAAGAGCAGGTGGCCGAGGCCGCGCCGGCCCTGACCAACCTGGAAACCTTTATCTGCCGGGGAGAAACCGTCTCTGACAAGGAACTGAACTATGAAACCTTTCTGGAATCAGGTAACGACGAGGATCCCGGCATAGAGACCGTCTGGGAGGACGTGGCGGTCATGATTTACACCGGCGGCACCACCGGTTTTCCCAAGGGTGTCATGCTGACCTATGGCGGCCACCTGGACATGTTCTGCCACCTTTTTTCTTCCATTGTTACCCGCGCCGCCGAAGTCGACCTCAGCCGCGAGCAGATGCGGCGGTTGACCAGCCTGATCGAACTGCCCGGCATGGGCCTGTTCACCGGCCTGGCCCGCACGAAACTGGCCCGAAAAATCCTGAGCAGCAAAAAAACAGGGGCGTCCGTGGAAAAAGCCGTTCGTTACGTTCTGACCCATCCCCAGGCGGCCCGCATCGGATACAAGAATACCATCGGCCTGATGACACCATCCCTGCCCTATTTTCACGATGCCTCTTACCAGACCCTGATCCTGGCCGCCCTGACCGGTAACGTCCGCTCCATCATCATGCCGGATTCCGCCTTCAACCCGGAAAGTATTCTGGCCACCGTGGAAAAAGAGAAACCGGCTTTCATGGCCAATGTCCCCACCGGCTGGAAAAAGATAGTCTCCTGTGAAAATATTGATGACTACGAGGTCAGCTCCCTTATGGCCGCGGCCACCGGGGCCGGGGCCTGTTCGGCGGACCTGAAACGAAAGATCTTTGAAAAATTTCCCGGTGTGCTGCTGCTGGACATGTTCGGCCAGACCGAAATGACTCCCATCACCTCTTTCCGTATCGATACCGGGCCGGAGACCGTCAAGGAACGCTCGGTGGGCAAGTCCATCCTGGAGGTGCGCATTGTCGATGAAAACGACAAAGATGTTCCCCGGGGAGAAGTCGGAGAAATCATGTATAAATCCGGCTGGATCATGAAAGGTTACTACAAGGACGAGCAGCAGACCGCCGCCACCATGAAGGACGGCTGGTTCAAGGGCGGCGACCTGGGCTATATTGATGAAGATGGCGAAGTCCGCATCGTGGACCGTAAAAAAGAGTGCATCAATTCCGGCGGAGAAAAAATCTTTCCTCTGGAGGTGGAAGAGGTGCTGCATAACCACCCCCACGTCCAGGATGTCTGCGTCATCGGGGTGCCGGACGAGGAATGGGGTCACACCGTCCGGGCGGTGGTTCAGCCGGCCACGGGAATTACCCCTGATCCCGAAGAAATAATCTCCTTCTGCCGGGGTAAACTGGCCGGCTTTAAAATTCCCAAATCGGTGGTCTTCGTGGAAGAGCTGCCCCTGTCGCCGGTCGGCAAGGTCTTAAGATCCAAAATCCGGGAATTTTACGGGCAGCCGGAACAGGCCTGAAGCGCCGATGAATAAAAAGAACCCGGACCCTCTCCTCAGCTGATCCGGGTTCTTTCCCCCTCCTTCTTTAAAACCGGTATTTCAGACCGGTGTAAAAGGACCTTCCGGGCATGGGATATCCCTGGATAACGGCGTATCTTTCCTCAAAAAGGTTGCGGATTTCCGCTTCCAGAGACATCTCTCCGCCGGTTTCCGAGGCCAGCAGGGTCTTGGAAAGAGTCAGGTCAGCCACGGTATAAGCCGGCAGGGTCTCGTCGCCGGTGCCGGCATGATCATCGATGTCCTGCTCGCCGACATAGGCGACATTCAGCCGGGCGGACAGATCCGCCTCCCAGTGAACAAAGCGCAGGCCGTATGAGGCCGTCCAGTCCGGGGTATATTTCAGGTCTTCCCCGGCCTGATCGTCCTGGTACTCAGACAGCCAGGTAAAAGAGGCATACGGGGAAAGCTCAAAATTCCACTCAAACAGGGCGCCGACATCAAACCTCAGGTTCCCTTCAAATCCGGCCAGGGTCGCCTCCCCCATGTTTTCGTATTGAGTCAGGTCGGTGACCGGATCATAGTCATAACCGATCTTGTTTTTAAAATCAGTATAAAACCAGGTCAGCCCCGAATTGAACAGGCCTTTGCCGTAATCCAGCCCGATTTCATAGGTCTGACTTTCTTCCGGATCAAGCTCGGGATTTCCGGAAAAAATACCAAAACCGAACATGCTGTAATCTTCATACATGTACAGCTCATCCGCGGTCGGCATCCGGAAGGCTTCGGCGTAATTAACCCGGGCATTCAAATCCGGGGTGATTTTATAAACCAGGCCCAGGCTGGAAGTCCAGTTTTCATCCTCAACCTGGCGCCCGTCGTCACTTTCCACCTCGTACCAGTCCTGCCGCCCGCCCGCGGACAAAACCAGCTTGTCATTGAGCAGGTGAAATTTGGTCAGAAGGAAAACCGCCGGATTGTCGGAAGTGTTTTCGCCGGAGGTATAGGTATTGTCGATGGCGTAGTTGGTCCAGTCAAAACCGCCGGTAACCTGAACCAGGTCGGTATTGAGCGTCGCCTGGGCCTGGCCGCCCTGCTGATCCGTGTCCCGGTAATAGGTATCGCTGGAGCCGGCTGTTTGCGGATCAAAGGTGGCGTACTCGTCCTGACCGTTAAAATAACGCAGTTTCCAGGCCAGAAAATTATCGGCCAGGCCGCCGTCATAAGTAACATCAAAGGTATTGATGGAATTATCAACGTAATCATCCGGATCATTGGCGCTCAGGTAGCCCGGCTTACCGATGCCTTCAGCGTCATAACTATTGACGGCCAGGCCGAGCCGATGGCGCGGGGCGAAGGTCCAGCCGGCATTCAGATCGACGCGCTCTTTGTGATCAAAGCCGGTGTTGTCATAACGGTCCCCGGCGGCGGTATCATAATCACCCTGAGATTCGGTGGAGGCGCTGAAAGAAAAATCAAAGTCCGACACCCGCCCGGTCAGACCGGCCCCGGCTTTATGGTAATCCCAGCTTCCCAGGGTGCCTTCGGCATATCCGGAAACCGCTTCTTCTCCCTCCCGGGTAATAACGTTGACGATACCGCCCATGGCCGAAGCCCCGTACTGCACCGAAGCCGGGCCGCGGATGATTTCCACCCGCTCGACATTGTCCAGCTGTATTTTTTCCAGGTTGCCGGTTCCGGCCCGACGGCCGTTGATCAACACCAGCACGTGGCTGGCCAGATCATTGCCGTGGGTCTCGGTTCGAAAACCCCGGATACTGACGGAACTTACCGAGTTGGGGTATTCTCTGATCATGAAACCCTGCTTGCCGAGCAGATCCCCCAGGTCTCCGGCCCCGGACTCCTCGATCTCGGTGGCCTCCAGCACGGTAATATTGGTGGGCACATCCGCTTTATCCTCGGCCACCCGGCCCGCGGTCACTACCACGGAACTCATCTCGGGCCGCTCGGCCGGCATATCCGGAACGTTTTGTCCCCAAACCGGAAAGGCCCCTAACATCAACACAACCAGACCAACATTTCCCCATTTCTTAAACATGAACATCCTCCTTTTTTTTACGCGTTAGTTTACCCGGATATTTCACGAGTCGATTTGGACGTAGCTGCAAGGCGGCCGATATGAAGCTGTAGTAATCTACCGCGAATATCGGCCAACGAAGCAGATGCGTCCAAGGTGACTCGCCCGCAGGGGGAAATTTTTTGATATAAAATCGTCTTTATTCCGCAAATCCAAGATGACAATTTGCAATTTTGGAATGACGGCTAAATCAAATGTAATCAATTGAGATAATACAATAAATAGATGTTTTTCAAAAAATTTCATGAAATATCCGGGCTAACCTGTTTTGACGCCATGTCCGTCAATTACCGGCAGCCATTTCCGCGGTTCTGATAAGGCCAAAAAAAAATCCCCGGACCGATTAAATCGATCCGGGGATGTCCCTTTTTTATCCTCAGAGTCTTTTCGCCCCTGTCCACGGAGGCTGACGGTAACCACCAACATCGTGACCGTCTTTTGCTAAAACCCAGGCAGGTCTTCTGACTCACGGATCATCCTAATAGCCGCGCCTTCCCGACTGTTTGGCCAGTGGCTTTTGGCGGCGTTCGTCCCCGATTACAGCGGCGGGCCCGTCCCCGAATTTCACGGGGTTCCCTGTTAAGCTTCTACAGCACCTGAATTTTATTTTTACTGCATTGCGTGTTGAACTTTTTATAATCTGCCTTAAAGCGCTTTGTCAACCCCTTATCTCTCCTCCCTCATTCCAACTCAAACGAAACCGGAACATTAACCCACATGTCGGCCCGGCGGTCACCTTTCAGGCCCGGCTCAAAAACCCAATTTCGGACAGCCTGGAGGGCGGCCTGGTCCAGGAGACGGTAGCCGCTGGATTCATAAACCCAGAGGTTGTCCACCCCGCCTTCTTTATTGACATACACGCTGAGCCCGACTTTCCCCTGGTACCCCCGCCGGCGGGCCAGCCGGGGATACTCCGGCGGCGGATTGGTTTTGTAAAGGGGCGCCGCTTTCCGGGTCACTTCCATGCTGGCCTGGCTGTCGCCCGGTGTGGCCGAGGTATCTTCAGCGGCTTCAACCGATTCCTCCCGGTCCGGCTGTTCCGGCGGGTTTTTTTCCATCGTTTTTTCTTCAACTTCCGGAGGCGCGGATGTTTCCGCCGGAACCGGTCGGGGCGGCTCGGTTATTTTCGGCGGGACCTTTGGGGGCGGCGGTTCCGGCCTGGGAGACTTTTTCTCCCGGGGCGGCTCCTCCGGCCGGGGCGGCGGCCGGTAGGACATGCTCACCGTCACCGCCTGGGAACGGGGCGGCTGAACATGCTGCTCCCCGATCCATCCCGGCTGCCAGAAGATAAGCCCGACATGCGCCAGAATAGCCAGTAAAGCAGCGGTTAACACACGACCCATTTTATACTCTTTATTTTTCCAGCAGTTTTCCGGGTTCCTTCTCCGGCCGGAACAACAGACGACAACTTACCGCGATGCCTTCCTCAATGAGCGTTGTTCTCAATGATCTGGGGCGGAATCATCTTCTCGGGCTTGCAGGGAGATTTTGCTCAAACCGGCCATTTTTATCTGATCCAGCACCTGAAAAAGCTCCTGATAGGAAACGCTTTGGTCGGCAAAAAGAAGAACACCGGGATTGGCCTGGTCAGCCGCCCTGGTTTCCAGGTATTCCGCCAGCTTTCCCGGGGCGACCGGTTCTTTATCCACGTGCACGGAGCCGTCTTCCTGGATGGTCACCGACAGCATGATCTGCTGTTCGATCTCGGCGGACGACGATTCGGGCAGGCTGACCGGCAACCCCTTGTGCACCGCCATGGACAGCATGGTATAGATAAAAACCACCAGCAGCAGAAAAACGACATCAATCAGCGGCAACATCTCGATCCGGCTTTTTTTCTTAAGCGGCATTTTTACTTTCATTATCTCAGCCTCTTATTGGGAATCAGCTTGCTGCTGCTCTTTCAGGACGACCTTTTCATAAACTATCTCAAAACTGGTGGCGTATTTTTCAATATACCGGGCCGCCTTTTCTATGCGGGAATTAAAATAATTGAAGGGAAAGACGCAGACAATGGCGATTCCCAGTCCCGAAGCGGTGGTGATCAGCGCCTGGGCCACTCCGCCGGTGACGGCCTGGGGATGCTGAATGCCGACGGTTCCGATCATGTCAAAAGATTCGATTATCCCCAGGACGGTGCCGAAAATCCCCAGCAGCGGTGCCACCGTGATCATGGTATCGAGTACTCCCATGAACCGCTGCATGCGGCTGATTTCTTCGGCCGCGGCCGCCTCCATGGCCTTTTCCAGGGAATAATCCCGATGCAGAATCCCGCTGATCAGAACCCGGATGACATAATTGTTGGAACCGGCCGCTTTCCGGCGGACCGCCTCCCAGTCACCGTTGCGACAATACTCCAGGACTTCGTCCACCAGGGTTTTGTTTTTACGCATGCCCACCAGGATCCAGAAAAAACTCCTTTCAATAATTACGGTCAGCGCGATGACGGAACAGGCCAGCAGGGGATACATGACCGGCCCCCCGTTTAAAAATATTTCCAGCATAAACAGACCTCGCTAATTACCTGGTTTGTCTCAGTGTTGTCCAGAATAATAAAAAAACGGACTTTTTGTCACCCTGGCTGTTATTATTAAGCTCAAAAGCTTGTTGAAAAATCAGGTCCTGCATTACCTGTAAAATGAACTCGGTGGAAGTGGTTTTTGTGAGCACCATGGGCACCTTTTGGGGAAAAGCCGGTTGCAACCGGCTGCGTTAAGAATTTCTCGCTGTCTGAGGGCGACAGCCCGAGTTCGAGAAATTTAGCGGACGGTTGCAACCGGCCCCCAAAAGGGGCCAGGTGCGAATAAAAACCACTTTCACCGAGACCGTTTACCCGGTCTTCCAGGTGGTGGTACCGTCGGGCAGATCTTCCAGGATGATATTCCGGCTCAGC
>JAWOCW010000407.1:0-6101 GCA_046483615.1 Desulfosudaceae bacterium | reverse complement strand
CCAGAGAATCCATCCACGTTACCGGCTGAGACCGGCCACCGCGAATTCCGTGGAATTCCGGGGACGAATTCCGGGGGGACGAATTCCGAATTCCGGGGAATTCCGGGGAATTCCGGGGAATTCCGGGGGTTCTTCGGGAATTCCGGGGACATCCATGATAAGTAAAGTCAAGGGGAAAATGGAGGGGGAATTCCGGGGACAGGGAATTCCGGGGACCAGGAATTCCGAATTCCACCAGGAATTCCGGGGACAGTATACCGAATTCTTCCCCTGGCTTAGCGGAATTAGACGGAATTCAGTGTGGTAATTTTTGGCGCCAGCCCCTTCCCACTTACACCCCTGTTTTTTCCACAAAAATGTCCTTCTGTTGAAAATCAGCCCGGATATTTCACGAGTCGATTTGGGCGCAAATGCAAGGCGCAGGGCGCGAAGCTGTAGTAAATCTACCGCGAGCGGCCTGCAACACAGCAGTTGCGCCCAAGGCGACTCGCCCGCAGGGTGAATTTTTTTGATATAAAATTGCCTTTATTCCGCAAATCCAAAATGACAATTTGCAATTATGTAATGACTGCTTAAGCAATATAAATAATTGGAATAATGCAATAAAGTAATTCTTTTCAAAAAAATTCATGAAATATTCGGGTTAGTATACTGGCACCGTAATCGCACCGTAATCCGACCCGGCGGTTATTTTTTCTTGAGCTTTTTAAAGTCCGGCGGGCGCTTTTCCAGGAAAGCCATGACCGCTTCGGTGTTTTCCGGGCTGCCTGCCTGCCGCTCCATGGCTTCGTGCTCGGCCCGCAGGGCGGCCTGGATGCCGGTCTCATGCATGACCTTCAGGCACCGCTTGGTTTCCTTGAGGGCGTTGACCGGCCATTGGGCGATTTCGACGGCCTTGTTCCGGGCGGCGGTGAGCAATTGGTCGTCGGGGCATTGGGCCCGGGCGATGCCCGCGTCCACGGCCTCGGCGGCATCTATCCAGGCCGAGCTGAGCAGGATGTCCGCGGCCCGCTGGGTGCCGACGCGGGCCTGCAGCATATAGGTACTGGCGAATTCCGGGGCCATGCCCAGGCTGGTAAAGGGAACCCGCAGGCGCAGGCTTTCGCCCACAAAGAGCACGTCGCAATAAAACAGGATGGTCGCCCCGCCGCCCACGGCCACGCCGGTGGCCGCCCCGATGAGGGGTTTGTCAAAGGCGGTCACGGCCGCTTCCCCGGTCTGGTAGGAGGCGCCGCCGCCACCGGGCAGGCTCCGGCTGTCCGACAAGTCCTGGCCGGCGCTGAAATTGCCTCCTGCCCCGGTGATGACCACCACATTGACATCCTCGTTGGTCCGGGCCGCTTCCAGGGCGTCGGCCAGGGCCTGCCATTGCTCGGCGTTAAAGGCATTTTTCTTTTGCGGGCGGTTCAAGGTCAGCACCAGGACGCCCTCATGCAGTTCCTGCAAGACAGTATCGCTCATGTTCGGTTCTCCTTTGGCATAAACGGGTTGTCCGCGCCGGGTTCGCGGACGCGGGAGGCCGGCCTGCCGGCCAGGCCGTAAAAAAGCACGATACCTTCTTCGGCAGCAAAATGTCAATCCATGTTCGCGCGGCTGGCGGGATGGTGGCCAACGTGCTGCGGGAAGAACAGATCCCCCGCCGCCTGGAAGGCAACCAGGTCCGCTTTTATGCGGGGCCGTGAATTCCGCCGGATCAGGACGGGTAATAGAAAAGAAAAAGGGAAATGCACAAGGGTATGGAAATGAGCGAGAAAATAAAGCTGCTGAACATGAACTGATTGACCAGGTGGCGGTTGCCCCCGGCTCTTTCCACCAGGATGGGAACGGCGGTGACCGGCGGCACGCAGCTTTCAATCAACATCAGCAAGGCGATTTCGAATCCCGGCCGGAGCAGCAGGAGCGCCCCCAGGGTGATGAAGGGAAACAGAATGTTTTTTATGACCACAAACTTGACCGTCTCCCAGGGAAACAGCTCGCCCTTATCCTTGAAATCCACGTAAATGCTGCCCCCCAGGATAATCATCAACAGGGGCAGCGCCATATCGCCCACCATCTGAATGGCCTCGATCAGAAAATCGGGAATCCAGGAATGCAGGCCGGACAAACGCAGCGCGGTGGCCACCACCGTGGCCAGCAGGACGTTGTTCAATATCCGGTCCCAGCGGAGCTTGGTGCCGGAGGTGCTGAAAAACAAATGCGCCGTGCCGAATAAAAACGAGGGAAAAAACAACACGAAAAAGAAAAGAGCAATGAGGAGTTCCGCGCCGGCGCCATATAAACCCGTGATGATGGCCAAAGGAAAGAAAAGAGCGTTCTGGAAAAAGAGGCTGACGGCAAATTCCCGCCGCACTTCCTTTTTGGCCAGGAACATGAAAACGCCGGTGAGGACGGCCAGAAAAAGCGTGAAACCGAGCCACCATAACGGCAGGGTCCACCAGCCGGTAGATTCTTCGGGCTGGAAATGGACCAGGATATTGACAAACACCAGGCTGGGCAGGGCGATATCCAGGGCCAGCGGGGAAAGAAACCCCAGGGCCTTGTCCGGAAGAATTTTTCGGCTGATCACCAAAAAGCCCAGAAAACCGATCCCGAGCAGCGTGCCCACGGACTCGAATGTGGTGATGAAAAGATCCATGCTTTTCCTCTGCGGGGAATAACGCGCCAAGCGTTTAGAAATGACCCCTTTCCAATAAAGATGGTCTCGTAAAATTCCGGTATTTCCCTTATTGCGTCACCCCGTCCCGGATCGGAGTCCGGGATGACGACCAGGCCGGGGTCCAGTAAAATCAAATAGTGCTGGATTCCGGCTTTTGCCGGAATGACGTGACAGGGAATTTTTACGAAACCATCTATAAACGCCTACATATCACAAGACAACACCGGCCGCAAACCGGGGAGAAAATCCAGACGAATTTCGGTGAATTTCGGTGACGAATTTCGGTGACAGAATTTCGGTGACAGTATACCTATTTTTTTTGACTCCGGCAGCAGGGGAAACGGGAATCAACAATTTTCGCCTTGACTTTTCAATTGGAACAGTCAAACATTAAAAACCACTTTCAGACACCAAACCAAGGAGGGGAGCGTGTTTCGTTCAGTCATCATTTCCTGTCTGTTTTTATCTTGTTTTCCGTTTCCCCCTGCTGGCAACCGCTGCGGGCTTACTTAGCACAGCGGTATCAGGATCGGTTTCGTGCTGGCTGGTTTTTAAATTCACTTTTGATCCAAGGAGGGAATAGTGAAAAAAATACTTATTTACCTGATGATGGCGTGGTGGGTGTTTCCCGGTAGTTTATCAGCCGCGAAAATCGCCGTGTTTGGCCCGCAGACGTATGTTCGCACTACCGGCGCGCCCGATCAATATGCAGAAGTATTTGATACCACGGCGCTGGAAGGGATTTTGACGATCAGAAACGGGGAGGCGACTGGTTCTCATCGCATCACCAGCGCCATTATTACCCTGAACGACCAGCAGATTTTCAGTCCCAAGGACTTCAAGCAGCATGACCATCTCCTGGAAGCACCCATTCCCATCCAGGAAACAAATCAACTGGATATTGAGTTGCGCAGCAAGCCCGGAGAATATCTTACCATTGAAATCACCCCCACCGTGCAGCCACCGGTCATCACTTCCTCACCGGTTGTAACGGGAACCGAAGGCACCCCTTATCTCTATGATGTGGAAGCGATGGATCCGGATGATGATGTTCTGCAATATTCATTAGTCAAATGTCCCGGCGGCATGACCATCAACAATACTTCAGGGTTGATGGAATGGCTTCCCACCCGGGAACAAGTCGGCGAGCATGAAATCACCATAGAAGTTGCGGACACCGATGGATTGTCAGCCACCCAGACATATATTGTTTCGGTGATAAGCGCGAATCATGCCCCCATATTAACGCCTGTCGAAAATTGCATGATGGATGAAGATTCAACGCTGGAAGTCGGGGTGTCAGCAACTGATGAAGACGGCGACGAACTCGCGTTTACGGTTACCGGGTTGCCGTCTTTTGGCGCCTTTACCGATAATGGAGATGGTACCGGAGCCATTTCGTTTGCTCCCGGCCCGGATACCATCGGTCGCTACGCGATATGCGTCGTTGTTTCGGACAGGATTGAATCTGTATCCGACTTTTTTATTTTGACCGTTGATCAAACCGGTCTGCTCGGCACCTATTATAACCATTCCCAGGGTCATCCGGATATGCAGGTATGGAACGGCGGCAGGAACATGGTGGAGAGCATGTTGACCGATAACGCCCCGACACTGAACGTATCCGGACAATCCAGCTATAATCAGTTCGACTGGTGGGATGAAGAGTATCAGGTTTTCCAGCGCCTGGATTCCAAAACAGACCTGCAAAACGCTTTTGGAGCCGGCCGGCGCTGGTTTCCGGTTAATACCGGCTTGTCCGGCGATCCCTATCATTTTGCAGTACACTGGCAAGGCCGTTTTTACGTAGACGAAGACAAGACCTACACCTATAAAATGGGTTCGGATGATGACGCCTGGGTATATATCGATAACCAACTGACTCTCGATCTGGGCGGAATTCACGCCCTGTCCTGGACCAGCGACAATGTGCCGCTCACAAAAGGATTCCATGACATAGATATCTTTTTCGCGGAAAGGCATACCTCGCAATCAGGATTTCAGCTCAATTTTTTCAGTGACCTTTTTTCGCCTCCGGACCCACCTGTTGCCGATTTCGATTTTTCTCAACCCATATTAAAAGATCAGCCGCAAAGCGCTGCTGTTCTCGTGGATGGCTCAGGCTCCAGCAATCCCGACGGCGACCGGCTGACCTGTTTATGGTATGGCCCCTTTGAAACCCAGGGCGGAGTCGCACCGGTCTTGCGCGTTCCCCAGGGAAATTACCGGGTTTCACTGATTGTGGATAACGGCGTTGCCACCTCAGAAGTCGAGACGCTGGAGACAACCGTCCATCCCTGTTTTTATCTTTCGTCTATCTCGAAGCCCGGAGAAGTGTCCCTTGACTGGAATCCGGTGGAAGGAGCAGAACAATACCGGATTTATCGTTCTACGGATGCGGATCCGCTATCCTTTGGGGTAATCGGCCAAACCGCTGATACAGACTTTACCGATGACAATACCGACAATGACAATACCTACCTTTATGTGGTGGGCGCCGTCTTCCAGGACGGCGTGGGCTTTTCAGATATCATCAGCCGTCACCCCGCCGGGGGCGATGAAGCAAACCAGCGCCCGGTCATATACAGTTCGCCGGTATTGAACGGAACCGTTGGCCTTTCCTATACCTGTGATGTAAACGCCACTGATCCGGATAACGATCTTATTTCCTATCAACTTACCGGCAATCCGGACGGCATGAAGATTGATCCGGCCACCGGCCTTATCTCCTGGATACCGCCCCAGGCCGGCAGCTATGAGGTGACAGTCCAGGCCAGTGACCATAACGGCGGCCGGGATACGCAAGCTTTTTCCATAATTGTCGAGCCCATCAAAACCACTGTCCCCGAGGTTACGGGCTTAACCCGGGCTGAGGCCTCGGTTGAAATTGCCTACGCCTTTTCCAAAGTGCAATCCATTACCGAAGAATATAATGATACGGTTCCCGCCGGCGTGGTAATCCGCCAGACGCCTCTGGCAGGCTCTATCATTCCTTTATACGCCGGGGTTGAGCTGGTTGTCTCCCTCGGTACCCGGATGACAACCATTCCGGATGTCGCGGGGATGTCCCGGGCAGACGCGGAATCGGCCATCATCGCCGCCCAACTGGCGGTGGGTGACGTAACCCGGGACTACAGCCCCGACACTCCTCGGGGCCATGTCATCAGCCAGCATCCGGAAGCCGGAATCTGCCTACCCGTTGATTCAACCATAGATATTGTCGTATCCCTTGGCCCGGAGATCGTGACCGTGCCCGACGTTTCCGGCCTGACCCTGGCGGAGGCCACCGCCGCTTTAAATGCCGAAACCCTGTCCCCGGGACAGATCACGGAAGTGTATATCAGCACTCCGCCGGCCGGGATTGTATTTGACCAGACCCCGGCCGCCGGAACACGAGTCCAGCATGACACGACTGTCGATGTAAAGATCTCCCTCGGCCCCTGGA
>JAWOCW010000391.1:0-8150 GCA_046483615.1 Desulfosudaceae bacterium | reverse complement strand
TTGGCATCCAGCAGGACCGTCCGGTTGATGGACGAGCCGGCCAGATTGCGGTTAAAAGCGTATTCAAGTCCTTCCAGACCGCTGCCGTCAATACCGGTAAAACCAAGCACCTGAGCGGCCATGCTCTTGTGGGGATAAACCCGCTTGTGTTCCGGGACATACTCTATCTGTTTTTTGGTCAACCCTAGCTGCCGGACGGCCGCCACCTCCTCTTCAGTTGCGGTCCTTTTCAGCCAGACGAAAGTATGCCTGGAATTCAAACGGCGTTCGATTTCAGCGCGCTCCATTCCCAGGGCCCTGGCCAGCTGGTTTGTCCGGGCGGTTTTGTCTTTGATCAGTTCCGGACGAGCCCCGATGGAGAAGGCATCTATTGTTACGGCCATTTCCGTCAGATTGCGATCAAGAATGGAGCCGCGTTTTCCGGTCGTAACATAGGTCCGCTGATACTCCCGGGAGGCTTTGCCGGCCAGCATGTCGTCGCAGATCACCTGGAGATAGACCGCCCGGCCCGCGATAACCAGGTACATCAGGCTGAAAACCACCCCCACCAGGATGATCCGGTGGTTCAGCGGAGAGGCTTTTGTCTTTTTGCGACTGTATTTCACGGTATCACCACAAACTGGTTGGTTTCCGGCATGGCCAGACCGAGCTCGCTCTCAGCCAGGCGCATGATTCGAACCGGTGATTTTAATTCCGCCAGTTGAATTCGCAGAGTTTTTCTTTGCGATGCCAGGCTGGCGGTAATCTCTTTAGACCGGCTGATTTCATAACGCAGCCGGACACATTGCACCTGGCACCAGGCATAAAGAAAACTTTCCGTCAAAAAAAGCATCAGAACAGCGATCCAGATAAACATCAGTCCGGAGCGAATTTTTTTTTGTTGTTTCTTTTTTTTCTGCTTTTTCATCAATCACCGCCCTGCTCGTCATGCCCGATCACAGTCCTGATTACAGCTTTTCCGCCACCCGCAGCCTGGTGCTGCGGGCCATGGGATTTTCAGCTATTTCCGCTTCGCCGGGCCGGACGGGTTTTCTGGTTATAATCCGGAATTCCGGCTGTTTGTCACAATTACACAGGGGCATCCCCGGGGGACAGACACATGCTTTTTCCAACCAGCGAAACTGGTGTTTCACGATTCTGTCTTCCAGGGAATGAAAGGAAAGAACACCCAGCCGGGCGCCGGATGTCATGACAGCGGCTATCCCGGTCAGAAACTCTTTTAAATTTTCAAGCTCGGTATTGACCGCGATCCGCAGAGCCATAAAAACACGGGTGGCCGGATGAATCTTCATACCGTAGCGGGCCCCGGGCGGATAGGCCTGATGAACAAGATCGGCCAGCCGGGCGCTGCTTTCAATCGGGGCTTCGCTCCTGGCTTTCACCAGTTTGCCGGCAATCCTGGCGGCATACCGTTCCTCGCCATACTCTTTGAATAATCGGCGGAGACCGGCCTGGCTTTCATGGTTGACAATATCCGCCGCCGTCAGATCCTGCCGGATATCCATTCGCATATCCAGGGGTTCGTCACGGGAAAAAGAGAAGCCGCGGCCGCTGCCTTCAATCTGGAATAAAGATAAACCAAGATCGATCAGAACGCCGTCAACCGCTTCCAGGCCAAGACCATGGAGGATACCGGGAAAGTTGGCAAAATTGTCGTGAACCAGTCGAACGTCCGCCTGGTAATCTTTGAGCACCGTCGCGGCCTGCTGCAGGGCGTCGGCATCTCTGTCGATACCGATCAGCAAACCGCCGGGTAAAATTTTTTCGGCTATCAGCGCGGCGTGCCCACCTCCTCCGATGGTGCAATCAGCCACAGTCATCCCCTTCTCGCATTTGAGATAATCCACCGTTTCACACGGCATCACCGGGGTATGTCTGTACCGCATTTTTAGAGTCCCATGTCCTGGATTACACGCTGATACTCCTTGCTTTTAACTTGTTTATCAAAAACGGCTTTCTGGTTCTCGTAGCGCTTTTTATCCCAGACTTTAAAATACGAGACCAGGCCGACAATAACTATATCTTCACTGATATCCGCCTGCGTCCGAAGATCAGCCGGAATCAGCACCCGCCATTGTTTATCTATCTTGCTCTCGCAAACCTGCCCCAGAAAGTTGTCGATCAGCATCTGGTATTCGCCGACCATGGTTTCATTTGCCAGCAGCTTCTCTTCCTTCTTTTCCCACAGGCTTTCGGGGTAGACATGCAGGGAACCGTCGTAATAGGTGATCATGAGGGGTTTGTCAGCATTACCGGGATAATCAGCGAACCTGTCCCGAAAACGCTTGGGGATGATCAGGCGTCCCTTGGCGTCAACCGTGTTCCAGGATGTTCCCCGTAATTTTTTGTTATTATTGGCCACAGTCCTCTCCCTGCACTTTGTAACCCCTTTGCAACCACTCTACATCAATTATATACCTTGTCAAGAAAAAAATATGGGACAGGTTTGATTTTTAATTCAATAATCAGAATGTTAATCCGCCGGGTCCGGGCCGGTTCCCGCAAAAAAAGGGAAAATGATCCGGTTTCTTCACCGGCCCGGGAAGCGACCAGATAAACATTAGATATATCAGGATTATTGGCCACTTGCCGCTGTCGCGGACCAGGCGCCATGAGGCTGGGAAAACCGCCGGAAATTGAACGGGGCCGAAAAAAATCTGATGATCGCGGCCGAAAGCGTCTTTTTTTCTATTGCCAATTACCTGGTGGTCTCGTAAAAACATGATCATGACAACAACTTCACCAAAAAAACCGGCCGCCCTGGGGCTGACTTCCGGCGGCCTGGACAGCATGCTGGCGGCGATTGTCCTTCAGCAACAGGGCATCCGGGTGGAATGGCTCTGCCTGGAGACGCCCTTTTTCTCCGCGGATAAGTCCCGGCAGGCGGCCGAGCAGCTGGGGATTCCCATCACCGTCCGCGACATCACCGCCGAATACCTGCCCATGCTGAAAAATCCCCCCTGCGGTTATGGTCAGCACATGAACCCCTGCCTGGACTGCCACGGCTTGATGGCCAATATAGCCGGGCGGATCATGGCCGAACAGGGATTCGATTTTATCTTCAGCGGCGAGGTAGTTGGGCAGCGGCCCATGTCGCAGACCAAGCCTTCTTTGCGTTACGTGGAAAAACAATCGGGTATCGAGGGCTACCTGCTGCGGCCGCTCAGCGCCCGCCTCCTGCCGGAGACGATCCCGGAGCAGACCGGGCTGGTCGACCGGGACCGGCTGCTTGACTTTTCCGGACGCTCCCGCAAAGCCCAGATGACCCTGGCCGAAGAACACCATCTCCGGGATTATCCTTCGCCGGGCGGAGGCTGCCTCTTGACCGACAAAAGTTTTTCCCTCCGCTTGCGGGACCTTTTCGACCACCAGGAAGACTGCGGCCGGGGCGACCTGGCCTTACTGCGGTATGGCCGGCACTTCCGCCTTTCCGAAAAAACCCGACTGATCGTGGGCCGGACCAGGGAAGACAACCAGCAGCTGGAAGAGTACGCCCCCACCGGGCCGGTTTTGTATTTAAAAGCCCGCGATTATCCCGGCCCCACCTGCCTTTTGATCGGGCAGCCCAACGAGGGGGAGTTTATGCTGGCGGCGGGAATCTCCGTGGGATACGGCAAGGCGCCCGATGACAAGCCGGCGGCCGTGACCATCAAGGGGAAGGAAGGGAAAAACGGGGTCAGCATGATGGGCATACCGCCCGGCCGACTTGAGCACTTACGAATCTGACCCGGCCGCGGCCATCTCCCGGCAGATGGCATCGGCGGCGGCGGCGGGATCGGCGGCGTCCCGAATGGGCCGGCCCACCACCAGATAGTCGGCGCCGTTTCGGACGGCCCGGGCCGGTGTAATCACCCGCCGCTGATCATCAGCGGCCAGGCGGTCTGTCTCCGATCTGATGCCCGGAGTAACGGCCAGAAAATCAGAACCACATTCCTGCTTGATCAGGGGGGCTTCCGCCGCGGAGCAGACCACCCCGGCCAAACCATGGTGGGCGGCTTCTCCGGCCCGCTTCAGCACCAGCCGGCCGACATCGGAGGCGAACGGCTCCGCGAACCCGGCCGAACGGACATCGCCGGCGGAAACGCTGGTCAACACGGTAACTCCCAGCAGGCGCACCCGTCCGGCGGCGGCCTCCACGGCCGCCTTCAGCATGTCGGCCTGGCCGGCGCAATGAACGGTGGTAAAATCAACTCCCAGGACGGCGATATTGCTCATGGCCCGGAAAACAGTAGCAGGAATATCGTGCAGTTTCAGATCCAGGAAGACCCCGGCTCCCCCCTGCTCCCGGATATCATCGATAATAACCCGGCCCTCCCGGATAAACAGCTCCAGCCCCAACTTGAACAATCCCACCCGACCGCTGAGGGCGCGGATGTAACCGGCGGCTGTTTCCCGGTCCGGCACGTCCAGGGCGAAAATCAGGCGTTCCCGGGCGGATTCAGGGTTGGCGGCAATGGATAATGTCATGGTCGGTCCTGTTTTACCCGGGTTATCGTATCTGGCAGCAGCCCACCTGGCCGGAGGCCAGGGCCTGGAATCGCTCCAGATCCTGTCGCGACAACTCGGCCTTATCATCAAAAAAATCCGGGGAGAGCACCTGTTGTTCCAGGCGGCAATGCTGCAGGACATACAGCGGGGCACCTTTGATCAGCTCAATGATACCGGTCATGACGGCATCGTCCACAAAAGGCCGAACGCAGGTGGTGCGAAACTCATAATCAAGACCGGATTCCTTGACCAGATTGATGGCGGTCCGTATTTTGGCCGGATCAAACTGACCGCCGGCCAGCAGCGAAGGATATTTTTCCGGAATGGTCTTGACGTCCATGGCCAGGTAGTCGACCCGCCCCTTGTTCAGCAACCGCTCAATAACCTCCGGCCGGCTGCCGTTGGTATCCAGCTTAACGGACATGCCCCTTTGCTTGATGCTGTCGCAAAGGTCATCCAGGTCTTCGTGCAGGCTGGGCTCCCCGCCGGTGATAACCACCCCGTCCAGAAAACCCCGCCGCTTGTCCAGAAAATCATTAAAATCTTCCCAGGCCAGCCGGGGTGAAATATCGGCCGGGATAAGATCGGGATTATGGCAATACGGACAATGAAAATTACAGCCGGCGCAGAAGATAACGCAACTGACTTTACCGGGAAAATCAATCACCGATAATTTTTGAACTCCCCCGATAATCATAATGCTTTTTTATTTCAACAGTTCAAAATGTTGTCATGCTTTCCGGCCGGATATTTCAAAAATACAAATCGTCATGTGTAATTTGTGGAATAAGGGCGATTTTATATAAAAAAACGCTATCGGACCTGGGCGGCCTTCTTTTCATCAAGGTTTCCCTGGCTCGCTTCCACCGGAACCGGTCGCGCCACCGGCGTCCCTTCTCCGAGCCCCGCGTCAAATGTCTTGCGCATGGCATATTCCGCCTGCTTGCCGTCATTCCACTGGGAAACCGGCCGTAAATAGCCGACCACCCTGGAATAAACCTCGGTTTCCCTGCCACAGACGGGGCAGGCCGGCTCTTCACCATTGAGGTAACCATGTTCCGGGCAGACGCTGAAAGTGGGAGAGAGGGTGAAGTAAGGCAGGTGAAAATTTTCAGCGATCTTTTTAATCAAGGACTTGGCCCCGGAGATGTCTTCGATCTGCTCGCCAAGAAAGGCGTGGAAGACCGTGCCACCGGTATATTTGGTCTGCAGATCATCCTGGAGAGTCAGCGACTCGAAAATATCGTCGGTATAATTAACCGGCAACTGGGTGGAATTGGTATAAAAGGGGGCTTCCTCCCGCTGGCGATAACCATCTTCATTGGCGCAGATAATATCCTTAGCCCGGTTTTTATCCAGCATGGCCAGCCGGTAAACCGTGCCTTCAGCCGGGGTAGCCTCCAGGTTAAATATTTCACCGGTCTCTTCCTGTATCTGGGAAAGCAGATGGCGCAGATAGTCCATCACCTCCACGGCAAAAGCCTGGCCTTCGCTGCTGCCGATATCATGGCCGATAAAATTCAGGCAGGCCTCGTTCATGCCCACCAGCCCGATGGTGGAAAAATGATTCTTCCAGTACCGGTCGGTCTGCTCTTTGATCTTTTTGAGATAGAACTTGGCGTAGGGATATAAGTTGTTTTCGGTAAAATTTTCCAGGATTTTCCGTTTAATGACCAGGCTGTCTTTGGCAATGTCCACCATTTCGGACAAAGTTTCGAAAAAAGCTTCGCGGGTAGCGGCCTGATAACCGATTCGCGGCAGATTAATGGTAACCACCCCGATGGAGCCGGTCAGGGGATTGGCGCCGAACAGGCCGCCGCCGCGCTTGGCCAGTTCCCGGTTGTCCAGGCGCAGCCGGCAGCACATGGAGCGGGCGTCTTCGGGCGACATGTCGGAATTGATAAAATTGGAAAAATAAGGAATACCGTAACGGGCGGTCATGCGCCAGACCGAGTCCAGGTTGGGATTGTCCCAGTCAAAATCGGCGGTAATATTATAGGTGGGAATGGGAAAGGTAAACACCCGGCCCTTGGCGTCGCCTTCCATCATGACATCGGCAAAAGCCCGGTTGATCAGGTCCATTTCTTCCTGGAACTCTCCGTAAGTTTCATCCTCGATGTACCGGCCACCGATGATCACCGGCGAATCCTTCAAGGTGCCGGGCACCTTCAAATCCATGGTGATGTTGGTAAAGGGCGTCTGAAAACCGACCCGGGTGGGGATGTTGATATTGAAAACGAACTCCTGCAGAGCCTGCTTGACGCTGTCGTATTCCAGGTTATCATGCCGGATAAAGGGCGCCAGCAGGGTGTCGAAATTGGAGATGGCCTGGGCGCCGGCGGCTTCACCCTGGAGGGTGTAAAAGAAATTGACGACCTGTCCCAGGGCCGACCGGAAATGCTTGGGAGGAGAACTTTCCACCTTGCCCTTGACACCCTTGAACCCCTGCAGCAGCAGGTCCTGCAAGTCCCAGCCGACGCAGTACACGGACAGCAGGCTCAGGTCGTGGATATGGATATCGCCGCTTTTATGGGCCCGCCGCACTTCCGGGGGATAGACCCGGTTGAGCCAGTACTCGGCCGTCACGTCCGAGGAGATATAGTTGTTCAGCCCCTGGAGAGAATAGCTCATGTTGCTGTTCTCTTTGATCTTCCAGTCCATGTTGTCAATATAGCTTTCCACCAGCTCGACGCTGGCCCGGGTGGCTATCTGACGGATCTGGGCGTGCTGTTCGCGGTAAAGGATATAGGCTTTGGCGCTTCTGTGAAAGGGGGAATCCAGCAGCACGCGTTCCACGATATCCTGGATCTCTTCCACTTCGGGAACGGGCCCCAGGCCCATCTGGCTGGCCAGGGTCAACACCTTCAGCGTCAGCTTTCGGGCTTCCCGCTCGTCAAACTCTTCGGTCGCCTTACCCGCCTTGGCAATAGCTTCGGTGATCTTGCGGGGATCAAACCCGCACACTCTGCCGTCCCGCTTCTGGATATTTTCAAACAATTGGGGCCTCCTTTAACCGTACGCCTGATAAGAAATCCGGGTGGCGACAACACAAATAAAAACCCTATACGGTAGACACGCCATCCTGACCCACCATATTAACCCGACTAAAAAACACCTGAAAATAGAATTTCGTCTCTGGAATGTTTTCGACCATATCGCAATATATTGTGACCTGTCAATAAAAAAATTCAATATATGGTGCTTTTTGCCGGAATCGCCCTTTTCGCGAAAATCTTAATCCGGGCTTGATCCAGGGCCATCTCAACTGCCCGCCCGCCTTCTCCGGCGGCAACCACTTCCACCTCCGGGCAAGAGACTCAGCCCTTGACCACGATCAACGGCCGAATCCGGGCCACCCTGGTGGAAATCCCGGCCTGGTGAGCCACTTCCACCACGGCTTCCACATCCTTATACGCCTCGGGCATCTCCTCGGCGGCGGTGGCTTTCCCGGCGCAGCGCAGGGTCACCCCCTGCTTCCGCATCTCATCGAACAGCGACCGGCCCCGGGCCGATTTTCTGGCGGCGGTGCGGCTCATGATCCTGCCGGCGCCGTGGCAGGTGGAGCCGAAAGTTTCGGTCAGAGCCGCCCGGCCACCCACCAGCACGTAGGAAGAGGTGCCCATGTCCCCGGGAATCAATACCGGCTGACCCACCTCCCGGTA
>JAWOCW010000239.1:0-3991 GCA_046483615.1 Desulfosudaceae bacterium | reverse complement strand
GGCCGGTTTCATAATAAGCTTTGGCCAGGGCGACATGGATGGCCGGAAAATAACGGTTATGTCGCAAGGCTTCTTCCAGGAAAACCAGGGCCCGTTGGTTGTCGCCGGACCGGTTCAATAATGTTCCCAGATTCAGGTAAGGTTTGAAAAAATCGGGATCAGTCCGGATGGCTTTTTTAAAATGCTCCGCGGCCCTGGTCAGGTCTCCGCGTTGAAAATAAAGCATACCCAGGTTGTTGTGGGGATAGGGTAAGGTCCCCCGGGAAAGGGCGATGGATCGTTCATATTCGGTGACGGCCGCCTCAAAGTCATCCGACTCCGCCAGGGCCATGCCGTAATTGTTGCGGGGCCGGACCTTGTTCGGAGATTTCTGGGCGCAGTCGCGCCAGAATCCGAGCTGGTCCTGCCAGACGGCGTTTCTTTGAAAAGTCCAGTAACCGTTAACGGCCATGAAGGCGGCCAGAAGGATCACCGCCAGGGAAACCGGCCGGACCTGCCGGAAGAAGACGGCGGTCAGGGCTATAACGGGAAAAACCGAGGGCAGGTAGGTGCGGTGCTCAAAGACCAGCATCAAGCCGATGAAGGACGATTCCACGGCCAGGGTCACCAGAAACCAGATCAGGGCGAATGAAAGCAGCCGGTCTTTTTGGGCCATCCCGGCGGCTGCCAGCAGGGCCGCCAGGGCGGCCAGGGCCAGAGCCGTGGTGGCCGGGTCGGCCAGGCCGGCGGACACGGGAAAATCATAATCAATATTGAGCCGGCCCGGGTGGGGAAAGACCAGCAGGGAAATATAGTATATGACCACCCGGCCCTGGGAGAGCAGGCGCTGGCCCATATTAAAAGGCTGGTTTTCGTATCCGGCCATGATTCTGTCGATCGGATTTCCGCCCAGGTAAACCAGGGCGATGATGACTATTGACAGTACCATGGCCAGTAACCAGGGCCAGTTTTTTTTCACCCGGGAACGGTCCCGGTTCTGGAAAAAGTACCACTCGTACAGAAGTATGATGACCGGCAGGGAGGCGCTGTTTTGTTTTGATAAAAGGGCCAGCAGGCCGCACCCCAGGGCCGCTGCCGCCGGCAGAACGGGGGAGGAGGTAAACCGGACCGGCTCTTTATTTTTGAGGGACAGACGGAATTTGACGTAAAACCACAGAGCCATTAAGTAGAACAGGGCGGCCAGGCTGTTGATGCGCTGCACGATATAGGTCACGGACTGGGTATGCAGGGGGTGGGTCAGCCAGAGCAGGGCCGCCAGCAGGGGGATAAGCAGGGACTGCCGGCCGCACAGGCGCAGGGTCTGGCCGGTCAGCAGGAAAACCATTAACCCGCAGCCGATATGGATAAGTATGTTGAACAGATGGTAGCCTGTTACCTGATCCCGGTGGAAATAGTAGTTCAGGGCAAAGGTGAAAAAGGGGACGGAGCGGCCGGTCGGCCGGCCTCGTGGGATCTCTTTGATTCGGGATAAATCCAGTCGGGTTAAGTGGATATGGGGGTTTTCGATAATATTAGTCAGATCGTCAAAATAAAAGGGCGCCCGCAGGCTGTCGCCGTAGATCAAAAAAGCCGCGGCAAATAAGATAAAAAAGACGGCCGCCAGACTCCAGGGCCGGGTCGGGGGTGTTGGGTGGCCGCTTAAATTTTGATTGACTGCCATCGAGGCTTATCCTTCCTGAAGCGGTGGTTTCGGATTATTAAAAATTCGAAACGTTCAGTTCTTATTTTTGTTTTCAATTTTTTGGAGCAACAGGCGATACTCCCCGGTCTGGCGAATGGGGTCGAGGTCGGGATCGGACCGCAATTCTTCGGCGTCGGAAAATCCTTTGTCAACGGCCTGCCGCAGGGATGCCAGGGCTTGATCGATTTTGTCCCGGCGGGCATAAAGGCAGGCCAGATTATAATCCACGGTGGCTGATTCGGGAAGCAGGCGGGCCAGTTTCAGCAGAATGGCCTCGGCCTTGTGGTATTGCTGTTGCCGGGTCAAGGTCATGGCCAGGCGGTTGAGCAAGCGGGGCGAATCCGGTATTCGGGCCAGGGCCTGTTCAGAAACGGCCTCCTTGTCCCGTGCCGCTGGAGTTCCGTCTTTATCAGCCCGGAGCGCCTCGGCTGATAGGGCTGGTTCGCCATCAAGCAGGTCAAGGTATTTCAGAAACTGGGTTTCCGCCTGGCCGGGTTTATTCAGGGCCATCAGAGCCGTTCCCAGCTCGGCCCGGGCCCGGGCGCTGTTTGGCGCCAGTAAGACAGTTTTTTCCAGATACTTCAAGGCCCGGCCCGGCTCTCCCAGCCGGTTCCAGGCCATGCCGGTGTTAAGATTGGCGGCCTGGTGGTCCGGTCGGGCGCGGAGGACGGCCTGGAGATGGGGCAGGGCCTGGGCCGGTTTGCCGTCGGCCAGCAAGAGGGTTCCGATCAGGCGCCGGGCGTCCAGGAATTCCGGGTTTATGGTCAGGGCCTGCCGGCATACCTGAATCGCCTTTTCCGTTCGGGCCGTCTGTTTGTAGAGCGCTTCCGCCAGCAGTACATAAGCGGGCAGCAGATGGGGCGCCAGGGCGACGGTTTTTTCCAGGTAGCCAATGGCCTCTTCCGGGCGATTCTGATCCAGCATGATTTTGCCCAGGTTCATGAAAGCCTCGGGAAAATCCGGCTCTATCCGGACGGCCTGGCGGCAGTATTCTTCGGCCAGGTCATATTCCACCAGTTGACTGTACATGCGGCCGATGTTGTTATAAGGTCGGGCGGTGTTGACTTCAGGCGGTGACAGCGCGATGGACTGCTGGCAGGCGGCAATGCCTTCCCGGTAGCGACCCGCTTCGGCCAGGGCAATGCCCAGGTTGTTGTGCGGCCGGACGCATTGCGGGTCTTTTTTTATGGCGTCCTGCCAGAAATCGATCTTGTTCTGCCACTGGCTGTTGCGTTGCCAGGTCCAGAATCCCGACACGGCGATCAGGGTTATCAGGGCGCCGTTCGCCAGCCAGGCCGGCCTGGCGCGGGCAAGTCCGGCGGCAGCGGCCACAAACAGGAAAACCGAGGGCAGATAGGCGCGGTGTTCAAACATCATTTCCAGGCCGATGAAGGACGACTCAATCATCAGGGTGCCCAGGAACCACAGCACGGCAAAAGAAAACAGGCGTCTGGTTGGGGCGGTTATGGCGGCCGTGATTGTCAGCAGGGCTAAAAAAATCATGGCCGGAATGGTGGTGGGCGGAGATGTCAGGGAGGTGGACGTGGCCACGTAATGGATGATGTTGAGGCGTTCCGGCAATGGCAGCAGCAGCAGCGACAGGTAGTGGCAGATCACCCGCGGCTGGGTCAGCAGCCGTTCACCCATGGTAAACGGCTGCTGATCATATTTATCCAGAACAGTCTCCAGGGGGGCTTGGCCGAGAAAGGCCAGGGACACGGCCAATATCAGCAAACCGGCTACCAGGATCCATTTAAGCTGTTGTTTTAAAAATTGCCGGCTCAGGTTCTGGAAAAAGAACCATTCATACAACAGGATCATTACCGGCAGGGTGGCGGCGATCTCCTTGCTGCCCAGGGCCAGCAGCCAGGACAGGGCCGACAGGCCGAACAGTGCCATGGTTCGCCATGGCCGCCGCTGGCGGGAAAGCTGCCGCCCCCGGATCAGTCGACCCTGGATGTACAGATAAAGAGACAAGAGGTAAAACAGGGTGGCCAGGGAGGTCATCCGCTGGACAATATAAGTAACCGACTGTATATGAACCGGGTTGACCAGCCAGAGGGCGGCCGCGAAAAACGGCAGCAGGGGCCGCTCTCCTTCCTGGCCCAGTAATCTCAGGGTCAGCCGGGTAAGGAGTAACACCAGCAGGCTGTTTAACAGATGAATGGCCAGGTTGACGGCGTGATAACCGACAAGGTGGTAACGATGCAGGTAGTAGTTCAGGGCAAAAGTGAAATTGGCCACCGGCCGGTGGGAGGAGCGGCTGCTTAAGACTTCCTTGATCTGCGGCAGGTTCAGCCGGGTCATCTG
>JAWOCW010000235.1:0-2941 GCA_046483615.1 Desulfosudaceae bacterium | reverse complement strand
CCACCCAGAAAAACGATTTCACGCGTAAGTGGCAGGAGATCCCGGGCGATTGTTTCCAGCATATCCAGGTTTGGATTTTCAGGTCTCATGGTAACAATGCAATCTTTTGTTTATTTCAGAGCCGGCAATTTGGCGTTCTCTGGCATTGCCCCCGCGAAGGGCATCCACCAGAACCAATAATTCGTATAAGTGCTTGTCTTTCCGAGCCGCCGATGGCGCAGACCGGTATAACGGAGAAAAAGACTGACCGCGTGCCGGGCCATCCGGGTCCGGCCAAACCGGCGGAGGGTCGCCGGAAGATACAATTTTTTTTGCCATAAATTCGGCCCCGTGAATGGTCGGCAGCCCGCGCGTTAATTCTCCCCGTTCCGGTATAAACACATATCGAATACCATGAATCAGAAATTCATTGATATTTTTTATGTTGGGCCGTATCAGCGAATCATACTGAACCGCCAATTGAGCCCGCAGGGATCTTTTCACCGCAGCATGAACTTCTGAAGCGCTCATATCCAAATCCACAGCCAGTCTGGCGTAGGACCATTTCCCCGGGCCGATCGCAATCAATTTGAGCAGTACAAATATGTCTTGTGGCTTTAAAATCATTTTATTCTCTATTCGCAAATCGCAAATAAAGAATACGATATCTTTACTTACCTGTCAATCATTTTCTGCATTTTCTGCAAATAGTGCCCATCCACACAGAAATTCTCCCGTCATGCCGCCGGATGGAACATACCTGTCCTATCCTGGAACCAGGACAAACAGGCGAACCCTGTTTGCCAAAACCAGGAAAGGACACCCATGGAAATCCAGGAAAACCAGAAAATCATCGAGAAAATTGTGCCCCCGCCGGAACAGTCGGCCGCGGCAAAGGAGGCCGAATTTGCCCTCTTCCGGGAGCACCTGGACCTGATCTTCACTTACGCCGACAATATCCTCCAGACCCCGCAGCTGTTTTTCTGCGGCCTGGGCCACGCCCGGATCTCCCTGGCCTACCTGGGCGACTATCAGCCGCCCCTGGGCGCCCTGCTCCACCTCTGGCGACAGAACCGGCTGACGGACACCTGCCAACACTGCGGCGGCGACCTGCTCTTGTTCTGCGCCGGGGGCAGCCCCTTGTCCGGCTCCAACTCCTGCACCGGCCTCTGCCGGGACTGCCGCCGGGTGTCCGGCAAAACCCTGGCATCATTCATTCCGGTGGTAAAAACCCTGCCCTACATCCGGGCCAACCTCAACAGCCGCAAGATCCTGCGCACCCGGGGCCAGCGCTTCAGCTTCCAGCACGGCCTGGTCGGCGACCCCGTGCCCGACCAGGTCATCGCCAAAGAAGTCACCCCGGTCAGCCTGGAGGTGCTTATCCGCCGCCTCCGTAAATATGAATCAAACCGGGAATGATCTTGACTTTTGCGACCAAAGTAGCTATCTTAAAAAGAAAGTAGCTACAACAAAGACCATTTGCAAAAATTCGGGTGATATCCATGGAAACCGCCGGCATCAAAGACATCAAGAACAATTTAAGCAGGTATTTAAAACAGGTCAAATCCGGAGAAGAGGTCATTATCACGGAACGGGGCAGACCCATTGCCCGGATCATCCGGGAACATCCGGCCGGCACTTCTTTACACCTGGCCCTGGCACCGTTGATTGAACAAGGCGTCGTCACCATGCCTACCCTGGGGCCCGCCAAAACCACCATGACGCCGCTGCGCGCCCCCGGCAAACCCGCTTCTGAAATGGTTCTGGAAGACCGCCGATGATCGTCTACCTGGACACCAGCGCCCTGGTCAAGCGGTATTTCCAGGAACCGTTCACCGCCGAAGTCCTGGCCAAATGGAAAGAGGCCGAAGCCATCGTCACCTCTTCGATAGCTTACGCCGAAACCCTGGCCGCCATGTACCGCAAACAGCGGCAGGACGAGCTGGAACCCGCTACCGTGGACGGCCTGGCGCGGTCCTTTCAAGCCGACTGGCAGACGATCATCCGGGTGGAGGTCTGCGAGGCGCTGAACCCCTATATTGATAATGTTTTACAGAACCACCCCCTGCGGGGCTTTGATGCCGTTCACCTGGCCTCAGCCCTGCTCATCGGCCAGCAGTTGTCCGCCCCCCTTTTTTTCGCCTGTTTTGATCAGCAACTCAACCAGGCCGCCCGGGAAAACGGCCTGCCTGTCTTTTAGCCCCAACCAGAAACGCTCCCTTCGTGCCGCGGGATGGAGCATAGGGGTCCTGTAATAAAAAAATGGCTTGACAGTTTGATAATATTATTGCAGATTGAATATTAAAAATTCAATCTGCAAAAAAATACCCCATGATTCCGCGCAAACTTAAAAAAAAACTGCTTCAGGCTGCCGGGCAGTATCCGGTTGTTACCCTCACTGGTCCCCGGCAATCGGGCAAAACCACCTTGGCCCGCATGGCCTTTCCAGAATACGCCTATGCCTCCCTGGAGGACCCGGATCTTCGGGGGCTTGCTCTTGAGGACCCCCGGGGCTTTCTGGATCGGTTTTCAGACAACGTTATCCTGGACGAAGCCCAGCGCGCGCCGGATCTTTTTTCCTATATCCAGACAATAGTGGACCAGGAAGACCGTCCCGGCCGGTTTATTCTCACCGGGTCGCAGAATTTTCTGCTCGCCCGCAGCATCAGCCAATCCCTGGCGGGAAGATGCGCCATCCTGCACCTGCTACCCTTTTCCCTGAGTGAACTGATGGATTGGCCCGACGTGCCCCTTAACCAGACAGGAAAGACCATTCCGACCAAACGAAAGCCGCCTGAACGCGGCCTGTTTGACTGGCTGAAAACCGGATTCTATCCGCGTATTCATGACAAGCAGTTGTTGCCGGATGAATGGCTGAGGAACTACCTTCATACCTACATCGAAAGGGATGTCCGGGATATCGTCAACGTGGGCGACCTGGAGGCGTTTCGCCGTTTTATGT
>JAWOCW010000163.1:0-3754 GCA_046483615.1 Desulfosudaceae bacterium | reverse complement strand
CCGATCAAGGGCATGTACATATACCGGTCAGCCATGAAAAAATCGCCGATTTTGACAATACCGATCACCGGTACCAGGGTACCCAGGAACCAGAGCCAGCCGAAAAGAAGATAACGGCGCTTTTTCGAAAAATAAACCACCGCCGCCGAAACAAGGACCAGTAACGCCGCCACGATTGTCAGCCCGAGGGCGTTGACCGGTTGGCCGGAGACGGGGTAAAAAACCGACAGATCCACCGGCCAGAAAGCTTTTTTCAAATAAAGGCCATAGGCTGCCAGGGCGTTGGCGAGCCTCTCCGGCCAGGGCGCCGAAGCCAGGGAAACCAGCCCGCCGCCCTGATGTTGAGCCATTAGGGTGACTATGCTGCCGGCCGCCGCCAGGCAGAACAGGGGGATTTTCTCCCGGACCAGCGGCCACCAGCGCCTGATCAGGCCGTTTCCGGGAACGGCCGTTCTGTCCCGGCCCAGCGGCCAGTAATCAAGCAGCAGCAGCACAAAGGGCAGGGTCACGATCATGGTTTTGGCCAGCAACCCCAGCGCGAAACAGGCTGTCACCAGCAGCATCAACCGGGGACGACCGGAATTACGGGCGTAATAACCATAACTGACCAGGGCCAGCAGCCAGAAAAAAGCGCTCAACAGCTCCTTGCGTTCGGATATCCAGGCCACCGCTTCCACGTGCAGCGGGTGAACGGCGAACAGGAGGCCCGTCATAAAACCGGCCCAAATCCGGCCGCTAAGATCCCGGAATAAAAAAAAGACCAGCAGGCTGTTGAGGAGGTGCAAGACCAGGTTGGTGAACAGGTAGCCTCCCGCCCGGACCCCGTAAATTTCGGTATCCATTAAAAAGGACAGCCAGGTCAAGGGATGCCAGAATTCGCCTTTGAAGGTGGTCAAGGCCCAGGCGATATTGGCCGGGGTAAGGCCGGATTTGACCCGTTCATTACCGGTGACATACAAGGGATCATCCAGGGTCAGAAAGGTATGCCGGGACAATTGATAATAAACGCTGACCGTGGCCACCACGATCAGGACGATGGCCAGCCGGGACAACCAGGCCCGGCGCCGGGACATTTTTTTTTCAGCGGTGCCGGAAGAAGGTGCCATCATTTGATGGCCTTATTGATCAGGTCGGCGGGAATCACCCCCAGGTAAACCTGACCGTTGATGAGATAGCTGGGCGTGCCGGTGACGCCGAGTGACAGTGCCTCCCTGATGTCTTGCCGCAGTTCCCGGCGGATGCGCGGATTTCGCAGGGACCCGGCCAGCTCCGCCGCCGGCAGCCCGGTCTCATCGGCCAGTTCCTTCAAAGACAGACTGCCCCGCTTGACGCTGAAGAGGTGGTCGTTCATTTCCCAGAACTTACCCTGCTTGGCGGCGTAAACGCTCAGCAGGGCCATCTTTCCCGAACCAACGTGAAAAGCGTTACGGACAATGGGATTAAATTCATGATCCACCGGAAAGTTACGATGGACCAGCCGGATGGTTTCGGGATGGGCCTCCGTCAAATCCCGCAGATAAAAATGCATTTTCCGGCATTGAAAACAGAGATAATCGGTAAATTCCACGATGGTCAGCTCCGGCTCCTCGGCGCCGATCCAGGGATGCCCTTCGGCTGTCAAGCCGCGCGGCAAAGAAACATCCAGCTCATCCGGCCGGACCTGCCAATAGGCGGGCAGAAACAGGTAAAGCAGAATAACGGCGGTACCCAGAAGAGCCCAGGTGGCCTGTCGCCGGCGGCCGGAAACAAAAAAAGCAATATCCCGGAGCAGGCCTTTGGCCAGGGTGGTTTCGGTGAACCGCCGTCGAATCAGCCAGCAATAAAACAGCAGGGCGAAATTGATGCCATAGCTGACAATGCACATGATGCAGTAACTGTGGATAAGATAATTGGAGATCAGGGCCAGGACAATACTGTAGAGGGAATACCCCAGCGATACCAGCAGCAGCAGGGTCCAGCCCCGTTTTTCACCGTCCGGCCGGCGGCGGGCGTCCAGCCCGGCGAAAGCGAGCAGCAGCAGCGCCAACAAATAACCGATCACTCCCCAGAGCGGCACCGGGATATCCAGAAAAACGGCGTAGGGACTCTGGGAAACCGTGTCGCAGTTGATGGCCCGGGACACGGCGCAGAAACTTTTGTAGGAGATGTCCGTGTGCACCCGGTAATGGGAGACAGACAGGTAAATGGAATCAAAAAATCCGGCGACGGCCAGCAATAAAGCCGGCACGAAATAAACGGCAAAAGGCTTTGGTTTAACGCGCCCGGGCTGACGGTTGCTCATCGCGGTAAAATCTCCTGGCTGGAGGCTTCCTCGCCAATGGCATAAAAAACTTGTTTTAATACCGGCGCCACCATATCGGCCTCAACCGGTATGGTTCCGCCGGGAGCCGGCAGATCTTTCAACTTCCTGAGTATAGCATACACCTCAAATTGGGCAAACATATTTCGGGCGTACCGCGCCGCCGCCGCCTGATCCTGGGCCCGGACGCTGTTTTCGATCAGCAGAAAAAAAGTCATCATCTTAAGCGGCCGCCGCTGCTGGGCCAGCTTGTAATACCAGGCGGCCCGCTCAAAATGACCGGAACGGCTCAGGGCGCTGCCGGTCGCGGCCAGAATTCGCGGCAGATTATAGGGATCAGCGGCCAGGGCTTTCTGATACCAGTCCAAGGCCTCCGCCGGCCGGTTCCGCCACAGCAGAATCAGCCCCTTGAGGGCGTAATAATCGGGGTTGACCTTGCCGCCGGATCGTTGACGCGCCCTGTCAAGCAATTCATCAGCGGCCGCCTCGGCTTCCTCCCAGCGGCCCAGGCGCATCAAGGGAACGGCCCGGTGATACCCGGCCTTTAAAAAACCGGGATCAGCCTGCCAGGCGGCTTCATAAGCCGCGAGCGCCTGTTCAGGTTCTGCCAGGCGCTGATAAACACTGCCCAGGTTATCGTAAATCCTGGCGCGAAAGCCCCGGTTGGGTGGTTCAAGCGTCAGGGCTTTTTGCAATAATTTTACGGCCAGGCGGTGGCGGGCCGGAGTGGACCGCTCCCCCCAGGCCAGTTCCACGGCCACGTTGGTAATGGGTCCGGCACTGCCGGGAGCCTTGACCATGGCGTCGGACCACAGGGTTCGCGGAGACTGCCAGACCAGGTTGCGTTCATAGGTAAAACGACCGAAACCGACCAGAACCGTGACGGCGCAGATTATCAGCCCGAAATAAATCGTCCTGTTGCGGCCTTGATAATAAGCAATCCCCTGATACAGCCCGGCGGCCACCGGCACGAACAAAAACAGTGACGGCAAATAGTTGCGGTGTTCAAAGATCAACTCCAGGGGAATCACGGTGGATTCCACCAGGTGGTTGATGAAAAAAAACAGCACCGCCCAGGCCAATAGCGGAAATTTTCGCCGCAGGCGCCAGGCCGCCACCACCATGCCCAGCACCAGCAGGATGGCCGACAGCGTCGTCCAGGGCGCCCACAGCGATCGGGACAGGACCACGTCATGAGTGATGGACAACCGGGAAGGCAGCGGATAAAACAACTGGGAAAGATAAAACAGGAGCAGACGGGGCTGGGTCAGAACCCGTTCAGCCAGGGTAAACGGCCGCCAGTCATATCCCCGGAGAAAAAACAGGGGATCGCCCCTGGCAAATAACGCCAGGCCGATCAGGCCGGCCATGATGACGATCACAGCCCCGAGGGTCGCCTTGCGCCGATAAAAAGGCTGCCTGGCTGTTGCCGGACCGCTGGCAGCGGGAAAAAAG
>JAWOCW010000076.1:0-2807 GCA_046483615.1 Desulfosudaceae bacterium | reverse complement strand
TTCCGGATGGACACTTTTTGACGCATAAGCTATCTTATAACATCAGTTCAGCTTATTCTTAAATGTTTTGTGTCAACTTGACGATACCATGAATTTTGAGGCGGGAAAATATAGAATGGTCCGGGACTTCTTCGCGCTGCTGGGAGCCATCCCACCCGGACCGCGGAATCTTCTAGCCAGATGGCTGGGATTAACGGCCTACGCCCTGGACCGGAAACACCGGCAGATCGTCCGGGACAACCTTAACCGGGCTTTTGGCCGGGAAAAAGACCCCGCCCAGATCACCCGCCTGGCCCGGCAGACTTTCGTCCATTTCAGTTTGGTAGTCTTCGAAATCGGCTGGATCAGCCGGATCACCCCCGAACAATTTTCGCGACACTGCCGGGTGGAAGGCCGGGAACACTACCGCCGGGCCCTGGCCCGAAACCGGGGGGTCCTGGCCTTGACCGGCCACATGGGTAACTGGGAACTGCTGCCGGTTGCCGCCGGTAACCTGGTCGACCGGCCCGGCTTTGTTTATCGTCCCATGGATTCCCAGACCCTGGACCGTTTCTTTATTAACCAGCGCACCCGGATGGGCGCCGTCATGATTTCATCGGCCCGGGCCATGCGACCCCTCCTGCGCTTACTCCATGATAAAGGTACGGTAGTGGTACTGCCGGACCAGAGCGCCAAACGTTTTGAAGGCGTGTTTGTTGATTTCTTCGGCCAGGTAACCTGTACCAACAAGGGCCTGGCGTTGATGGCCTTGAAAACCGGAGCCCCGGTTGTGCCAATTTTTCTGGTCCGGGAAAAAGACCACTTTCTGCTGAAATTTTTTCCGGCCCTGCCCTTGATCGACACCGGCGATAAAACCCGGGACGTGGAGGAAAACACCCGGCAGTACAACCTTATCCTGGAAAAAATCATCCGGCAGTATCCCGAGCAGTGGTTCTGGATGCACCAGCGCTGGAAAACCCTTAATTATTGCCTGATCGCCGATCGGCCCCAAAAATTCAACCCCGAAAAGCGTGACAGATCCGGGTAAATAATCGCCATGATACCAGGTCACCTGGAACCGATCCTCAACCGCTGGCTGTCCCCACTGGGCAACGACCTGCCCGACTGCTGCGTCGTTGGCGGGGCGGTGCGGGATAGCCTGCTGGGTCGTCCCCCGCGTGACGTGGATATCGTCTGCGCCGAGGCGGCCGCCCTGGCCGGCCGGGCGGGCGCCGGCCAGACCCCGCCGGCGGCCCTGGTCGATCTTTCCAGAAAAAGACACACTCCCTGTTTCCGGCTCATCAATCGAAAGCGGCCTGATGATTTTATCGATATTCTGGAAATAAACGGTCCCAACCTGGAAGCCGATCTGCGGCAGCGGGATTTTTCCATCAACGCCATGGCCCGGCCGGTCCACGCCGGCGGTCGTCCCGGCCCCCTCTTTGACCCGCTCAAAGGGAATGACGACCTCCGGGCCCGCTTGATCAGGTATGTTTCGCCCCAAGCCCTGCGCCACGACCCCCTCCGCGTTCTCCGGGGCGTCCGGCTGGCGGCTGAACTTGAGTTTACCATCGAGCCGGAAACCCTGCGGTCAATGAAAAAAAACGCCGTAAACCTGTCGCGCACCGCTTGCGAGCGGATCCAGGGGGAATTGTTAACCATTCTGGCCAACCGGGCCGGCGCCCGGTATATCCGCCTGCTGGACGAGATCGGCGCCCTGGAGGTGATTATTCCGGAAATAATTCCCATGAAAGGCTGCCGGCAGAATGACTGGCACCACCTGGATGTGTGGAACCATTGCCTGGAAACCCTGCGTCACTGTGAAGCTCTCCTGAACCGGCCGGAGGAACTCTTCGGCCGGACCGCCCCGGCGGTCATGGCCAGCCTGCCTCCCGCTCATGGCCTGCCCCTGCTGAAGCTGGCCGCCCTGCTTCACGATATTGCCAAACCGGTTACCCGTCAATTCCAGCCGGATAAGAACAAAACGATTTTTCACGGCCACGCCCGCGCCGGCCGGGACATGATCGCCGTGGTGGCGGACCGCCTGCGCCTGTCCGCGGCCGATAAAAATTTTTTAACCAGGCTGGTCGGCCACCACATGCGCCCCCTGGCCCTGTCCCGGCCGGAAGCACTTGAAAAAACGACCATAAAATGGTTTCGCGCGGTTGACACCGACGGCCTGGCCGTGATCATGCTGGCCGCGGCCGACATGGCCGCCAAGGCCGGCCGGAAAACGAACCCGGCCGATGGCGACCGCCTGCGTCGCTGGGCGGCCCGCACCGCCGCCGATTACCTGAACAGCCTCAAAAAAACCCTGGCCGCCGAAAGCCTGGTCTCCGGCCACGACCTGGCAGCCATGGGCATGAAACCGGGCCCGGAAATGGGCCGGGTTCTGGCCGCCCTCCGGGACCGGCAGGACCAGGGCCGGCTGGTCACCAGGGAGGAAGCCCTGGACCTGGCCGAAAAAATTTTGCGGGAAAAGGACGCCGGGGATTACTCCGGGGATAAAGCAACAACTTAACCCGGATATTTCACGAGTCGATTTGAGCGCAGCTGCAAGGCGCAGGACACGAAAATGTAGGGGAAGGCTTTAGCCTTCCCGATCAGCGGGCGGCCTGAAGAAGGCCGCCCCTACATTCTACCGCGAGTGTCCTGCAACAAAGCAGATGGAGCCAGGGGCTCGGGCTCAAGGCGACTCGCCCGCAGGGTGAAATTTTTTGATATAAGATTGCCTTTATTCCGCAAAACTAAAATGACAATTTGTGTTTTTGGAATGACTGCTAAATTAAGTATAAATAATTGAAATAATACAATAAAGTAATAGTTTT
>JAWOCW010000072.1:0-5458 GCA_046483615.1 Desulfosudaceae bacterium | reverse complement strand
CCTCAACGACCGTTACCACACCTTCTTCTGCGGCAGTTATTTTGGATACGGGTTTCACGAAGACGGCGCTCAATCGGCTCTGAATGTGGGCCGGTACTTTGATGTGAGTTTATGAATTCAAAAATATTTTCAGGATATATCGAGCATACCCGTTACTCCCCCCGGTATCACCGGTTGCGGTACCCGCTCTATGTTTACGGTCTGGACCCGGATGAACTGCCGGAACTGGACCGGCGCCTGCCCCTGTTCGGATACAACCGCTTCCGGCCCAGCGCTGTTTTCGACCGCGACTACGGCTTTCCCGGCAACGACTCCATCCGGGAAAAACTGCTGTCTGTGCTGAATCAGGAAGGCTTTGACCGGCCGCTTGAACGGATTATGCTGATCACCTCGGCCCGGTATTTCAACTATGTCTTTAATCCCGTCAATATTTATTACTGTTTCGGCCCCGGCGCAGAACCGGTAGCCGTCGTGGCCGAAGTGAACAACACCTTTGGCGAACGCCATCTGTATGTGCTCACCCGCCCGCGGTCCGAGACCAGAGGCTATGCCGTCAGCTATGAAGCGGAAAAAGCCTTTCACGTGTCGCCTTTCAACAACCTGGAAGGAACCTACCATTTTTATTTTTCTTCCCTGGAAAACGGCCTGGACATCAGAATCGAGCTGATCCGGGAGGGACGGCTGGTTTTCGAAGCCAACCTCGTGGCCCGGGCCGTTGAACTGACGTCCTGGTCCCATGCCCGTACCCTGCTGGCGCATCCGATGGTGCCGCACCTGAGCATTCCCCGGATTTACTGGCAGGCCTTTCGCCTCTATTTTCAGAAAAAACTCACCTATCATGAAAAGCCCGTGCCAAGCAGCGCCATGACGTTTCCCAGCACCAGACCGTTCCTGCTCCAATCCCTCTGCCGGCGGATCGTCCTGTCGGTCCTGCGAAAAATCCAGCAGGGGGGGCTGCGGATAATCCTGCCCGACGGCCGCAGCCAGGTGCTGGGAGAAGAAAATTCAGCGCGGATGGGGGTCATCGACGTCAGGGATTATCATTTTTTCCCCCGGCTGGTTTTTCAGGGTGAAATCGGTTTCGGGGAAGCCTACATGGACGGGGACTGGGACAGTCCCGACCTGGTCGAACTTTTTACCGTGCTGATTCAAAACCGCTCGGCCATCAGCGACGGTAACTGGCTGACCGCGCTGCCGCAGTTGATAAAAGAACGCTCGGCCCAGATCGCCCGCAAAAATTCCATTTTCGGCAGCCGAGACAATATCTACCGGCATTATGATCTGGGCAACGATTTTTACGCCCTGTTTCTGGACAAGAGCATGACCTATTCCTGCGCCCTGTTTCAGTCGCCGCGGGACAGCCTGGAAACCGCCCAGCAACACAAATACGACAGCATTATCGAAAAAGCGGCCATCGGGCCCGACGATCATGTGCTTGAAATCGGCTGCGGCTGGGGCGGCTTTGCCATGGAAGCGGTCCGGCAGACCGGCTGCCGGGTCACCGGCGTCACCATCTCCCGAGCCCAGCGAGAGCTGGCCGTCGAGCGCGTCAACCAGGCCGATCTGTCGGATCGGATCGACATTCAACTCATGGATTACCGTCACCTGAAGGGATCATTCGACCGCATCGTCTCCATTGAAATGCTCGAGGCGGTCGGCGAAAAATATATGCCCGGCTTTTTCCAGATCTGTGAGCGGCTGCTGAAACCGGGGGGGCGGGTCGTTATTCAAACCATTACCATTGCCGATCAGCGTTACCGCGCCTATCGCCGCCAGCGGGACTGGATTCAGAAACATATATTCCCGGGCGGACACCTGCCTTCGCTGAACCTGATCAGCAATATCCTGACCCGGAAAACCGCCCTCACCGTTGATCACCTGGAAGACATCGGCCCCCATTACGCCACTACTTTGAATCACTGGCGCCGGCGGTTTACGGCAAACGAAACCCGCGTCCGGGCCCTGGGATTTGATACCGCCTTTATCCGCAAATGGAATTATTACCTGGCCATCTGCGAAGCCGGCTTCGCCAACCGCGCCCTGGGCGACCTGCAACTGGTGCTGACCCGGTCATGATCACCTTTTTTTCGCCTGCCGCCTCGCCAGTTCTTCCTTGAGCTTTAACACCGCCAGCTCCTTGGCCTTTGCTTCCACCTCTACCGTCAGATCCATGGCCGGCCAGCTGTCCGGCATATCCCGGACATCGATATAATCGTGGTGTTTACGAATATCGGCAGCCTGCCAGCCGTTTCGGGGAGAAGAAATGCGGAAATCACCAATGCCGTTTTCATGGCAGAACCGCAGGGCCAGCATCAGGTTTTCCGCGTTGGACAGGCAGATTTCCGACAGGCGCCGGCGCTGTGCTTCAACCGTCAGCCCGGCCAGGTATCTGGCCGTGGTCCGGCGAAACCGGATGGGTTGAGCCTTGAATATACAGCACAGGCCGAGTCGGATCATGGGTGTCTTCCTTATTTGCCGGCATGCCCTTATCATTGAACACCTTGACCCGCAACAGCCCGCTGCTGGACGAATCTTTTTTAAAAATATACCCGCACAGATCTGCGTTTATTCATTTTCGAACGCTTTGTATTTCTAGAAAGTTATCATATTTTTGCAAAACATGATAGTTCTCGGCCGTATCCGCGAAAAAAGGTTTGAAGTCTCCTGAAGATTGAATATACTTAAGGATAGCAAACAAAAACCAACAACCTATGCTGTTCATTAATAAAACCGACAAATTCACACTGGCTGGATTCCGCTGAAAATGACTGACTGGCAGGCTTGCAGACCGATGTCTTGGTTGAAAATTCTTTCGTTAAAGTTTTTGATCTGTTCCACGATCCTGGCAGGATTGCTGCTGCCGGTGGTGCTCTCCGGCAGACCCGCGCCGGCGCTTGCCGACAACCGCGGCCTGGCGGTGCGGAAAGTGGCCACCGCGGACGGCCGGACAATGGATTTATATAACCAGAGCCGCGCCCTGCTGGTGGGCGTCAGTGATTACAAGGGTGGCTGGCCCCGGCTGGAACGCATCCCCGCGGAGATGGACCGGGTAAAAAAGGCCCTGACCAACCAGGGGTTTGAAGTTGTCACGGTAATGAATCCGGATGCCCGGCAACTGCGCCAGGCCTTTAATAATTTTATTTATGAATACGGGTACCAGGAAAAAAACCGGCTGCTGTTTTATTACGCCGGCCATGGCTATACCATGGGCGAGGGGCAGAAAGGTTATCTCGTGCCGGTCGATGCCCCGGACCCCCGTAAAAAGGCGGTCGACTTTAAGCGCAAGGCCCTGGACATGAACCTGATCCTGGCCTGGTGCCGCCAGATGGAGGCCCGTCACGCCCTGTTCCTGTTTGATTCCTGTTTTTCCGGCACTATTTTCAAGCAGCGCGACCTGCCGGAGATGCCGCCGGCCATCAGTCGCCTCACAGCCCGGCCCGTCCGCCAGTTCATTACCGCCGGCAGCGCCGGCGAGACCGTTCCCGCCAAAAGCACGTTTACCCCGGCTTTTATTGACGCCCTGACCCATGGTCTGGGAGATTTGAATGATGACGGTTATGTCAGCGGAACGGAACTGGGGTTGTACCTGCAGGACGAGGTTCCCCGCCATGTGGGCCAGACTCCCCAGTACGGCAAGATACGGGATTACGACTTGTCCCGGGGGGATTTTATCTTCCTGGCCGGCGGCAGCACGGTCGTAACCAAACCCGACCGGGAGGCGGACAAGTCCGATAAGGGCACCCTTAAAATCAGGACCAATCCTCAAGGGGCGGACATCTACGTCAATGATCGTCATAAAGGACCGTCACCGGTCAGTCTTTCCGATTTACAGCCGGATCGCTACCAGGTCCGGGCGGAAAAAGAGGGATATCTTGACCAGGTCAAGCAGGTCCGGGTCCGGCCCGGCCGTATCGCCAGAGTCGGGCTTTACCTGGAAAAAGCCGCGCGAACGGCCCGTCTCTATGTCCACCCTACGCCGACGGACAGCCGGGTGCGGATAATGAACATAAAAAAGGACTATCATCCCGGCATTGAACTTACCCCCGGACAATATCAGATCCGCGTGGAAAAGGAAGGCTATGAAACGGCGCGGCGGTCAGAAGAGTTGCGGGCCGGCGAAGACCTGGATTTGTACGTCGATCTGCCGTCGGCTCCAGACCATCAACAACCGCAAAAGCGCTCTGACATGACCGGCAAAAAACCGGGCCAGGGGATAAGGGTGCAGCCGGCCCGCGCCACCTGGACAACCGGCCATTTCCAGGCAGCCCTGTATTCAAGGGCCCTGGAGGACCTCGGGTACACGGTCAAAAGTCCCCAAAAAATGTCGTCACCGATTTTTTATAGAAACCTGGCTCAGGGGCGGGTCGACTTCTGGGCCAACGGCTGGTTCCCGCTGCATGAAGAATTTCTGCCGGAAGACTGGGAAGGAACAATCAGCCTGGCCGGTACCGTGACCAGAGGCGGCGCCTTGCAGGGCTACCTGGTGTCCCGGGAACATGCCCAGCGCTACAACATTACCTCGCTGGATGATTTCAAGCGGCCGGAGGTGAAAGCCGCCTTTGACGAAAACGGCGACGGCAAAGCCGATCTCGTGGCCTGTCCTTCGGGCTGGGGCTGTGAAAAGACCATTTCCTTTCACCTGGATGTTTATGGCCTGGAACGCCATATCAATCCCTGCCGGACCGGGTACAGCGCGGCCATGACCGAGGCACTCTCACGGTATCGCGACGGGGAGCCGGTGTTCTTTTACACCTGGACCCCGAGCTGGACCATCCATCAACTGAAACCCGGTAGGGACGTGGTCTGGATAAATGTTCCCGAGATTATCCCCAAACCGGACCAGAAAGGCCTGACGCAGGCCATGACGGCCAGAGATGTCACCGGTACCGTTACCGATCCCTGCAAAATGGGATTTGTGGTCAATGATCTTCGGGTGGTGGCCAACCGGGAATTTCTTGAAAAGAACCCGGCCGCGAAAAAGATGTTTGCCCTCATGTCACTTCCGCTGGACGACATTGTCGCCCAGAACAATAAGATGTTCCAGGGGGAGGATGACCCCGACGATATTGAAAAGCACGTCGATCAGTGGATTCAAAAGCACCGGGACCAATGGCAGGACTGGCTCTCAGCGGCCGCGGCAGCCGCTGATTGATGAATCTTCTCCCTATTCATCCCCGGAATATTGAGAACGGCGGTATTCTAACCCGGTTATTTCACGAGTCGATTTGAGCGCAACTGCAAGGCGCAGGACACGAAGCTGTAGTAAATCTACCGCGAGTGTCCTGCAACAAAGCAGATGGAGCCAGGGGCTCGGGCTCAAGGCGACTCGCCCGCAGGGTGAAATTTTTTGATATAAGATTGCCTTTATTCCGCAAAACTAAAATGACAATTTGTGTTTTTGGAATGACTGCTAAATTAAGTATAAATAATTGAAATAATACAATAAAGTAATAGTTTT
>JAWOCW010000102.1:0-8733 GCA_046483615.1 Desulfosudaceae bacterium | reverse complement strand
GACGGCAGTCCCTTCCGGGAGACGGCCAGGGAATGATACCGCATGGCCGCGAAAGGGGAGGGAATGCCGGCAAACAGGGTTTGCCCGTCGGTGCTGACATTAGAGGTCTTGCCGTGCATGATCGACGACGCCGGGCCAATGACCGCGCCAAAGGCTTCGGCAATGGTCTGGTGTCCCAGACAGACGCCCAGAATGGGCAACCGCCCGGACAGCACCCGCACCAGCTCCAGGGAAATACCCGCCCCAGCGGGTCGACCGGGACCCGGCGACAAGACCAGGTGTGACGGCTGGGCGGCCTTTATTTCCGAAACCGTCACCGCGTCGTTTCTGGCCACCCGGACCTCCGCCGAAAGCATGCGAAAATACTGCACCAGGTTGTAGGTAAACGAGTCGTAATTATCGATTATCATAATCATGATTTTCCGCTCCCTCCTTCTGAGGCTCCGGTCGGTTGCGGGCGGCCGGCCGCCAGTTGCAGGGCCTTCTGGATGGCCCTGGCCTTGTTGACGGTTTCCACCCGCTCGGACTCCGGGTCCGAATCCGCCACAATACCGGCCCCGGCCCTGACCGTCAGCCGTCCCTCGGCAATGCAGGCGGTGCGAATGGTAATGGCCAGATCCATGTTGCCGTGAAAGGAAATATACCCCACTGCCCCGCCATAGGGCCCCCGGGGAGACTGTTCCTGTTCGGCTATTATTTCCATGGCCCTGACCTTGGGGGCGCCGGACAGGGTACCGGCGGGAAAGGTCGCCGCCAGCAGATCCCAGGCGTCCAGCTCCGGATCAAGGTCGCAGCAGATATTTGAGACCAGGTGCATGACGTGTGAATAACGTTCCACCACCATCAGCTCGTTTACCTGAACGGTACCGGTTACCGCCACCCGGCCCAGGTCGTTGCGGCCCAGGTCGACCAGCATCAGGTGTTCCGCCCGCTCCTTTTCGTCCTGTAAGAGTTCGTCGGCCAGGGCCCGGTCGGACTGCTCGTTGTCACCCCGGGGGCGGGTACCGGCGATGGGCCGCAGGACAGCCTGACGGTTTTCCAGCCGTACCATGGTTTCCGGGGAAGAGCCGACCAGGGTGGCCTCACCGATATGAAGAAAATAAAGATAGGGCGAAGGATTGATATAGCGCTGGGCCCGGTAAAGAGTGATGGGGTCCGGCGGCGGGGCGCAGGAAAAGGGCTGAGCAATCACGGCCTGGATAATTTCGCCCTGCTTGATATACTCCTTGACGGTCCGCACCTTGTCCAGATATGCCGCCTCCGGCAGCTCCGGTTCAAGCCGGCCGGGCGAGGCCTCCGGCAGGCCGGATCCGGAATCCTCCGGCAGGCTCGCCCCCACCAGGGAGAGCAGCCGTTCAGCCCGTTTTTCCGCCTGCTCAAAGGCGGTTGACAGGGCTTGCCCCTCCGACTGGTAATCGTCGGTAAAAGCCAGCGCCACCGCCATCAGGGTATGACGAATATTATCAAAAATAATCAACTCATCCGGAATAATAAAGTCCGCCAGCGGTTTATCGTCCGGCAGCCGGTGGTCAATGGCTTCGAAGAAGGAGACGGTTTCATAAGAAAAATAGCCCACCAGTCCACCCCAGAATCGTGGCAGTCCATTCAGGCGCGCCGGGACATAGGCGGCCATCAGCTCTCTCAGCACCGACAGCGGCGCCTGGTGATGTTCTATTGCCTTGACCTGGCCGCCTTCTTCCAGATACACCGACCGCTGGTGCACCCTTATCCGGGCTCTGGCTGAAGCTCCCAGAAAGCTGTAACGCCCCCATCGCTCACCTCCTTCGGCGCTTTCCAGCAGAAAGACCGGACCCCGGCCGGACCGGTAAATTTTCTTTAAAATGGACACGGGCGTTTCCATGTCGGCCAGGATCTCGGCGCAGACCGGCACCACGTTGGCGGTCTGCGCCAGGCGCTCAAACGTTTTCTGATCCGGAAACCGGTTCAACAGCATCGCATTTCTCCCTTTTGGCGCGGCCCCGAAAAAAAAGGGCCGCGGCAGACTCCCCGCGGCCCTTTTAAAATAAAAAAACCGCGGACATTCTTGTTTTGCCCACGGTTTTAGCTGCTAATTCAAATTGTTGTCAGATCAAATACCGTCGGCAGACTTCACCCACCAAGCCTGCCACCACCAGTTACCCGTCTGACTTGTTTTTTTCATGCTATTAACTCTTGTGTCCTGATTCATGGTCATTTGTCTTTAAAAATTCTGTTTACAGGAAAAGTTATTATGGTATTACTGAAATCATGTCAATAGTTTTTTTATCGGATTTTTATCTATCGCAAAAAACCTGTTATTGGGGTACCCGTCTTAAGTCAGGACGCTTACCACTGATTTCTCCGAAGACGGTCTTTTGATAACCTCAAGCCCGCTTTTGTGCCCGGGGCGGACAGACGGAGTCATGATCACTGAAATTTTATCGACCGGCAACGAAGTTCTGTCCGGCATTGTAGCAGATACTAACGCCGCCTGGATGGCCGGACGCCTGGAAGAACTCGGCCTGGAAGTCAAGCGGCATACCTGCGTGGGGGACGACCTCGACCAGATCGCCGGCGCCCTGCTGGAAATCTGCGGCCGGGCGCAGCTGGTCGTTGTCACCGGCGGACTGGGTCCGACCGGCGACGACCTGACCTCAGCGGCCGTGGCCAGGGCGGCAGGCCTGCCCCTGGTTCAGGATTCCGCCGCCCTGGAATCAGTCCAGCGATTTTTTGCCGAACGCGGCTCAACCATGCGGGCCTCGGATGCCAAGCAGGCCCTGCTGCCGCGGGGAGCACAGTGTTTGGTCAACCCGGTCGGTTCGGCGCCGGGATTTGCCATTACCATCGCCGGTAGCCGAGTTTGTGTTCTGCCCGGCGTACCGCATGAAATGAAAAAAATGCTGACCGAACAGGTCCTGCCCCTGGTGGACGGCTGGCAGGCGCAGCAACGGCTTTTTCCAGCCACTGTCACCATTTCCGTGTTTGGCCTGCCGGAGTCAGAAGTGGGCCGCCGGGTGGCGGGATTAACGGAACAATTTCCGGATGTCCGTTATGGCATTCGCGTCTCCTTTCCCCAGGTCTTTGTCCGGGCCACCACTCGCAAACCCGTCCAGGCGGAAGCGGAGGCGACCCTGGCACAGGCCCAGGCCTGGCTGTTACGATCCCTCGGGGAAAAAGCCTTTTCCGGCCAGGGCCTGTCCCTGGAAGCTGAAGTTGGCCGGCTGCTGCTGGAAAAGAAACTTACGGTGGCCCTGGCCGAAAGCTGCACCGGCGGACTGGTGGCTGATCTGTTAACCGACACCCCCGGCAGTTCGGCCTATTTTCTGCTGTCCACGGTAACCTATGCCAACCAGGCCAAGACCGGGCTTCTGAAAGTTCCCGCCGAAACCATCGCGACCTTCGGGGCGGTCTCGGAAGAAACCGCCCGGGCCATGGCGAGGGGCGTTCAGCGTCTGGCCGGAGCCGATTTTGGCCTGGCTGTCAGCGGCATTGCCGGTCCTGGCGGCGGCACGCCCGAAAAACCGGTCGGCACGGTTTGCCTTGGACTGGCCGGCCCGAACGAGGAAGTTACAGTCACCACCCGACAGTTGTCGTTTCAGAACCGGGCCATGAACAAACGACTGTTCGCGTTCGCGGCCCTGGACATGCTGCGCCGGCAGGTTATGGACATGGCCTCATGATTGCCGACCGGCAGACAATAGACTCAGCCATAATCAAGGCCGGCTGCCTCATCGACGGCAGCGGCGCCCCCGCCCGGATGAATGTCTTTTTGTCCGTGCTGGAAGGCAGGATAAAAACCATCTGCGGGGTCAAGCCGGACTCCTCGCTGCCGTTTATTGATCTGTCCGACAGAACCCTGCTGCCGTTATTGATCGACTGTCATGTCCACCTGTTTTTGGACTCCGAGACCAGCGGTGAGGAAAGACAACGGCAAATGTCGGCCGGATACAAAACTCTGCGGCCGGTTATTCACCGTCATGTCGACAACCATCTTCAATGCGGGGTGACGGCGGTTCGGGACGGCGGCGATCCCGGCGGTTTTACCGCTCAATACAAAAATGGCCGGACGCGGCAACAAACCAACGGCTTTTGCATCAGGACATCGGGCCGGGCCTGGTATAAGAAGGGTCGATACGGTCGGATCGTGGGCGGTCCTCCTTTGCCCGGCCGCGACATGCTGGCGGCCATTGACCGGGAAACCGACCGCGTTGATCAGATAAAAATCATAAATTCAGGCCTTAACAGCTTGTCGGAATTCGGCTGGCAATCGGAACCTCAATTTACGGCTGACGAGCTGGCCGCGGTGGTGGCCCTGGCCAGAAACAAGAAAAAAGGCGTCATGGTGCACGCCAACGGTTTGCTTCCCGTGCGGGAAGCGGTAGCGGCCGGGGTCAGCTCCATTGAGCACGGCTTTTTCATGGGACGGGAAAACCTGGAGCGCATGGCGGAAAAGGAAGTTTTCTGGGTGCCCACGGCGGTTACCATGCGCGCTTTTTCCGATCTTGGCCGGGAGGGCGGCACGGTGGCCGCCCGCAACCTGGAGAACCAGTTGACCCAGATCGGCTGGGCCCGTGAAACCGGAGTTCGGGTGGCCCTGGGCACTGATGCCGGCAGTCCGGGGGTTAACCACGGCTTCAGCGTCAGAAAGGAAATGCTTCTGCTGACCAAGGCCGGTTATTCCGTGGAACAGGCCGTCCAGTGCGCTACCGCCAACGGCGCCGCCCTCCTGGAACTACCCCAGGCAGGACTATTGAGTCCGGGGCGGCCGGCTGATTTCCTGGCCGTCGGCAGCGGCAAAGAGGACCTGTTGCGCCCCGGCCATAAACTCTCGATTTTTCGCGCCAATCTCTCCCGGCGATAATTCCGGGGCAAAATGGGGCAGAATCATGCTTACCCTGAACAGACCGACCCCGAACAGGTCGCCCCTTTCCCCGGAAATAAAAAGCGTGCCCTGGCGGGACAATGCTTCCTGGCAAAGCGTCAATCTCGAAATTTCCCGCCTGGTTGACAAATGCCCGGAGGAAATCCATCGGCTGCGGGCTTTGGCTGCCCATATTAACGACTCCATCGCCGCCATAAATCCGGCCCTGGATGAACTTTGTTCATATACCTGCCCCTGGTGCCCGGAGCCCTGCTGCCGGGCGGCCACAGTCTGGCTCGACCTTTCCGATCTGTTACGCCTGCATCTGGCTGGACCGGCCATTCCCGCTTCCCAGCCGAAAATCTACCGGGGAGAGACCTGCCGTTACCTGGGCGGAAGAGGCTGTTGTCTGCCGCGCGCCTGCCGGCCCTGGACATGCACCCGCTATATCTGTCCTACTCAGAAAAGCTGGTGGCGCCGATACGCCCCGGAAAAGGCCGCTTTTTTCCACCGTGTTTCAGCCGGCCTTCAAGCTGATCTCCGGTTTATCCGCCAGGAATTTTCGCGCTTGGCCGCCGGCCGGACAGCCTCCTCCGGGACTGGTTGACTATGACCGGAAGGTGGTTATTATATTAATTGATGATTGCACAAGTCGGTTGGCCGCTTTATTGCGGCCCGGCTTCAACCAAACAACCAGCCTGGTCTGGTTGCCAAGGAGGAAACATGTTTTTTCACTATTATGTACCCGGAATTGTACTTATCGTGGCCGCGCTGCTGATTCTCGCCTTTCCCCAGATACTGGTGGCTCTGATCGCCGGATTGGTATTCATGGCCGGCCTGGCCGCTCTCTGGATGGGAAACACCCTCCGCCATATCAATAAAAACGGCCTGGGACCCCACAACCAAAATCCTGCCGGAATCTTTTTCAGTCAATGGCGGCGGTAGAGCCCGCTGGTCACCCCGGAATCCGTCCGTCCGCGGAACACAGTCGGGATAATCAACACTTCCGGCGGCCTGGCTGCCGGTTAAGCAAGACCGGATTGGCACCATGAATCGTACCCGCTGGATAATTTTTTTGATTACCATCTTTGTTCTTTCCGCGGTAACCCTGGGGTTTTCCCTGTTTTTATATATCTACTGGTATATCAAGGTCAGCACCGGCCTGGAAGCCCTGGCCCAGAAATTCAATCTGGGCCGGGTGGATATGGCTTCAGCCGATACCTGGGTGGTTATTACCGTGCTTTCCATCCTGGTCGGCCTGATCCTGATCGGTCTCTTTTTTATATTTTTTTATAATTTAAAGACGCTTCAGCTGTTTCGCCTGCAGCGTAATTTTATCAACAATTTTACCCATGAGCTGAAAACACCGGTAACCTCCCTGCAGCTTTATCTGGAAACTTTTTTAAAACATGACTTGCCGCGGGAGGAACAGATCAGGTATGTCCACTCCATGATGGAGGATGTCAACCGGCTGTCTTCAACCATCAACAGCATTTTAAAGCTGGCTGAAATAGAAAGCCGAACATACGCCGGTGATTTTGAGGAAACCGACCTGGTCTGGGCCATAAAAAATTTTTACAAAAAGAACAACCACCGCTTCCGCGGCGCCGAGGTCACCCTGGAGAATCCGGCGGACGACTCTTTGCGCTGCCGCCTTAACCGCGATCTGTTTGACATGTTGTTAATGAACCTGTTTACCAATGCCATCAAGTACAACAACTCCGAGCAGCCCCGGATAACCGTCACAGCTTACCAACACAAAAAAAAGGCCGTGCTTCGGTTTGCTGACAATGGTATCGGGATTGACAAGGCTAATCGTAAAAAAATATTCAAAAAATTCTACCAGGTTGGCCAGGCCGACGACCGGACAGCCAAAGGAAGCGGCCTGGGGCTGTACCTGAGCGCCAATATCGTGCGGCTGCATCAGGGCAAAATTCGCATAACCGATAACCCTGAAGGCGAAGAGGGAACCGTTTTTGTTGTTTTGCTGCCGCTGGCCGGAAAAAAAGCGTTGAAATCATGACCATGTCCCGAAAAACACATATCCTGATTATTGAAGACGAAAGCAATATTGCCGAGGGCTTGAAATTAAACCTGTCCCTGAAGGGCTACACGGCGGTCGTGGCCGAAGACGGCCTGGTCGGGTTGGAATTATGGCAAGACGGGCATTTTGACCTGATTGTTCTGGATATCATGCTGCCCGGCATTGATGGCTTTTCTGTTTTGCAGCGTATCCGCCTGACCGATGAAAAAATTCCGGTTCTGATCTTGTCGGCCAAAAACGCCGCGGCCGACCGGATCAAAGGCTTGTCCTGGGGGGTAGACGACTACCTGACCAAACCCTTTGAACTGGAAGAGTTTCTGCTGCGGGTGGAACGCCTGCTGACCCGGGCCGACTGGAATCGCTCTGCGGTCAAGACCAGGGCCCTGGAAACATATCGGTTCGGAGACAACACCATCGACTTTGTGGCGGGGGTGGCCGACTGCCGGCAGGGACGCGTCAACCTGACCGACCAGGAAGTTCAGCTGTTAAAACTGTTCATCAACCACAAGGGCAGGCCGCTGTCCCGAAAAACGCTTCTGGAAATCGGGTGGGGATACAGCGGCCAGACCTCGACCCGCACCGTGGATAACTTTATTGTCCGGCTGCGCAAATATTTTGAGAACAACCCCAGAAAACCAAAATTTTTCAAAAGCCTGCGTTCGGTAGGCTATGTCTTCTCGCCTGACGAGACGGATCCGGAGAAGCCTTAACCCGGATATTTCATGAAATATCCGGGTTATTGTTCAAAATCAACTTTCAGCGGTCGCGGTGGAAGTTATTTTTATTCGCGCTCTACCCTCCAAAAATTTTATTTTTTGCTTGACTCCCTGATTTGTGTTTTATAAACTAATTTTGTCGACAATCGACGAAACACAAAAATAGGCGTTACCTTATTTTCAGGAAAACACGGTTATGACGTTTACCGCCCCCCAAAGCCTGTCAGAACAGATTGCCGACTATATCCGTGAAAAAATTATCCGGTTTGAATTAAAGCCGGGGGAAGTAATCCGGGAAACAAGCCTGGCCAAAGAACTGCAGGTCAGCCGCAGCCCCATTCGGGAAGCCCTCAAAATGCTGGAACGACAGCGCCTGGTGGAACAGACCCCCCGCAAGGGAACCAAGGTGACCGATATTTCGGAAACCTATATTGACTCCCTCTATGATGTTACCATTGCCCTGATTATTCTGGCGGCCAAGCTGTGCTCCGAAAGAAGCACCGCCGAGGATCTTCGTGAAATCAACGAGACGATTGTCCAGGCTTCCGAGGCGGTTAATCAGAAAAACGTCCACCACTACTATACCTCTTTTTTTGATTTTGCCCTGCGGTGTCTCCAGGCGGCCCGCAACCCGCTTTTAGAAGAAATGATCCTGGACCTGATCCCCGGGGTCCGACGGATGCAGTTTCTGACTTTTTTTCTGCGCAGCGACAACCTGGCCGAAAATCTTGAAATTGTCGCCCGGGGCAATGGCTATCTTCAGGAACACAATAGTGAAATGGCCATCAATACGGTTATTGAATACATCACCAAAGAAAAGGAAGTGGCCCTGCAAACCCTGCGCGACGGGTTTTTGGACTTTTCTTCGGACGCGACCCATAACACCTGATAATCATTCGGTTTTATTTAAACTTTTTGTTTGTTTCGAAAAACAGACTACCCTTTAAACCCGGTAAAACATTGTTTATGAGAGCATACAAAGAAATTTTTTCTTGACAGCGCTCCAGAATAAAGGCATTCAGAAGTTGCTTTGTCGACAATCGACAAGCGGCAAACAAAAATCGACCACAAAAAAAGGCCATCGGAAAATGACTGAAAATCAGCCCTCCGCGGACTTTCCGCGGGACCTGCTC
>JAWOCW010000329.1:0-4073 GCA_046483615.1 Desulfosudaceae bacterium | reverse complement strand
GGATCTGGAAACAACGGCCCTGGCCATCGAGGCCGCCTCAACCGGGCATCTTGTTTTCGGCACGGTTCATACCACCAGTGCCGCCAAGACCGTGGATCGTATCATCGAAATATTTCCGGCCGAACAGCAGGGGCAGATCCGGTCCACCCTGGCTGACGGCATCCGGGCGGTTGTTTCCCAGGTTTTGTTTAAGCGGATCGATAAAGTCGGCCGCTGCGTGGCCCCGGAAATTCTCATTGCCACCCCGGCGGTTCGCAACCTGGTCAGGGAAGGCAAGACCCACCAGGTTCCTTCCGCCATTCAGACCGGAAAGAAATACGGCATGCAGCTTTTGGATGACGCCATTATGAATCTTTATCAAAAAGGCTGGATCGCCGCCGAGGAAGCCTATGCCAAGGCCAATGACAAGGCTCAGTTCCGCTCCTTTTTGAAAAACCCGCCGGCTGATTTTACCGAAGCTTAATACCGGCCAGTTTCGGGATGAGTAATTATGCAGAAAACTGAAATTGATTTTATCCTGACCAGGCTGCTGGATGCTTACGAAAATGTCTCTGACATCAACATGACCGTGGGCAAGCCTTTTCAGGTGGAAAGTTCCGGGGAGTTGATTCAGGTTGACATCGGCAACGGTCTGAAACCACTGACACCTTACCAGACAGAGGTGTTTGCCCTGACCATGATCGACCATGACCGCCGGCTGATCGAAGTACTGTTGGCTACCGGCTCATGCGACCTTTCCTATGCCTTGCCCGGCAAGGCCCGCTTCAGGGTAAACATTTTTTCCCAGTCAGGTCAGTATTCCATCGTTTTAAGACGGCTGGAGTCATCAATTCCGACCATTGACGGCATTCAGTTGCCCGAAATTTTTTACCAGATAGCCCAGGAAAAAAACGGTATCATCTTCTTTACCGGGGCTACCGGCACCGGTAAGACCACCTCTCTGGCCGCCATTCTGGAAGATATCAACGAAAAGCAGTCGGTTCACGTTATTACCCTGGAAGATCCGGTGGAATACATGCATCCGCATAAGAAGGCCACTTTTAATCAGCGGGAAATCGGATTGGATTTCGATACCTTTCTCAATGGTCTGCGTTCGGCCCTGCGCCAGGCCCCCAAGGTTATCCTGGTGGGTGAGATGCGGGACAAGGAATCCATCGAAATCGGGCTGCGAGCCGCGGAAACCGGCCATCTCGTCCTGACTACCCTCCATACGGTTGATGCCGGCTCAACCATCAACCGTATCCTGGGAATGTTTGACGTGGACGAGGAACATCAGATCCGGATCCGACTGGCCGAGACTTTCAAGTGGGCCGTCTGCCAGCGCTTGCTGCCGCGAGTCGGCGGCGGCCGGGTGGCCGCTTTTGAAATCATGGGTACCAATCTGCGCGTCAAGGATACCATCCTGAACGGGGAAGGCGAAGGCCGGACCTATTATGAAATTATTCAGCAGAACGTGGCCTTTGGCATGTCGACCTTTGATAGTTACATGATCGAGCTGTTTGCCGAAGGTCTGATTACCGAGGATACCGCCCGAGCCTATGCTTCCCGGAAAGGCGTGATCGGTCGGGGTATTGATTCCATCAAAAGCGCCCGCGGCGAAACAACTACTGAAATTGAGGGCCTGGAGCTGGACAGAAAGTACGAAAAGAAGAAGAAATAATTCTTCAGGCACAGGAGCGGATATAGATTATGAATATCAGTTGCGAAGAGTGCGGCACAGGTTTTAAAATTGCGGATGAAAAACTGCCGGAAGGAAAAACCGTGTCAGTGCGCTGCCCCCAATGCAAGACCAGAATGTCGATAACCGGTCCAGCCCGGCAACAGGCGCCGGAAGCCAAGGCCTCGTCCGAGGCCGGAGGCGCTTTTGGTTTTGATGAAGTCGCGGATGAAACCAAATACGATGCTTCTGAAAAGCCCTTTGATTTTATCGAAGAAGAAGGCGAAACCGCCCTGATCTGTGAATCTGACCCCCCCATCCGGGAGGCCGTCCGGAATGTCCTGGATTTCATGGAGTACCATATTTCAGAAGCCAGTGATACCCGGGACGCCTTGAAGAAAATGCGTTACCATAGATATGACCTGGTGATTGTCAATGACTCCTTTTCTTCCCGCTCGCCGGATTCAAACGGCGTGCTTATCTACCTGGAGCGGTTAAAGATGAAAACCAGGCGTCAAATGTTCACGGTTATGATAACCAAGCGGTTTAAAACCATGGATGCCATGGCCGCCTTTCAGAAGAGCGTTAACTTGATTGTTAATGTTAACGATATCAAGCATTTTGAAAAAATTTTAAAACGGTCTCAATCCGATTTCGATCAATTATACCGGGTCTTCAGGGAAACCCAGAAAGATCTGGGGTTGTTATAGCCTGAGCCGGAATAGTCAGTGTCAGGACAGCTAATAAAGCCATGCGCCCCGATTCCTCGCCATACACCTGCCGCCACTACCGGGAAGAGATGATGCTTCTTAAAATGCAGCATCAGCTGGAAAAAGATGATCTCGGGCCGGAGGAAAGGCAGGCTCTTCAGGAAGCCGTCACCCGCCTCAGGCAAAAGATGGGGATGGATTGATTCCGGCTTGTGGGACAGAAATCGTAAATTCGTTGTAAAATCAGTCAGGTCAGTTTTCCCCTGCCGGGCTGTTGACCGCGGCGATGATCCTCAACCCTTCCAGCGTTAACTCCGGCTCCACCGTTTCAATGGCGGTGGAGACCTCGGCAATCAGTCCGGCCAGGCCGCCGGTGGCGATAACCGGACAGGGCCCGCCTGTTTCCAGTTGCAGTCGCGACACGATACCATCCACCAGCCCGGCGTAACCGAAAATAATACCGGATTTTATGCTTTCGGCCGTGTCCCGCCCCATAACCACCGGCGGCGGGGTGAGCAGATCAACGCGGGGCAGTTTGGAGGCGTTTTTAAACAGGGCTTCGGAGGCGATGGCCAGCCCGGGAGCAATGGCACCACCCAGGTATTCACCTTTTTCGGAAACCAGGTCAAAGGTGATGGCGGTACCGAAATCCACCACGATCAAGCGGGTTTTATATTTCTGGTAGGCGGCCACGGCGTTGACAATCCGGTCGGCGCCTACTTCCGACGGATTGGCGTACCTGATGGGCATGTCCGGATAGGTGGTGGCCTTCACCCAGAGGGGTTCGCGTTGGAGGTATTTTTTGCAGAAATTAGCGTAAATGCGCTCTATCGGCGGCACTACTGAGGAAATAATGGTTTTGGTGACGCTTTTAAAAGCAATGCCGGCGCCGGAAAACAAGTTCGCCACCAGGACGCTCAACTCATCCTCAGTGGTGTTTTTTTCCGTGCGCAGACGCCAGCTGCAAATCAAGCGGTCCTCTTCAAAAAGACCGATAACGGTATTGGTGTTGCCGATATCGATTACGAGCAGCATCGGGTTGTTGCCTTTCCGGGTTATAAAATTAATGGTCGTTGTCGGGGGCGGTTCGCATGGCCTCCAGGAAGCGCACCGTTATTCTGGTAGCGGCCACGTCATGTACCCTGACGATAGCGGCTCCGCCCATAATGGCGGCGGCCACCGCTGTCTGAGTACCGGCGGTCACGGTCGGTGAGTTGGGCGGCAGGTCATTATCAGGGGATTCGGCCAGGGTTCTGCGAATAAAAGCTTTGCGGGAGACGCCCGCCAGAATCGGCAGTTCAAGCTGGTTTAAATGGGATAAACGCTTCAGCAGGGTCAAATTGTGACTGACGGTTTTGCCGAAACCAAAACCAGGATCGACTATGAGTTTGGAACGGTCCACTCCCAGTTTTCGGGCTCTTTCCACGGCATCTTCAAGAAATTCAATTACTTCACGGACGACATTACCGTAGGTGGGTGATTTTTGCATGGTCCTGGGGGTGCCCTGCATATGCATCAAAATAAGCGGCACCCCGGCGGTGGCGGCCAGGGCTCCCAGATCCGGATCATGTCGCAGCGCGCTGATATCATTAATGATAGAGGCGCCGGCCTGCAGCGCGGCTTCGGCTACCCGGGCCTTGGTGGTGTCAATGGACAACGGGATGTCGTGGCGGGCGGTCAGATGCTCAATAACCGGAGCTGTGCGA
>JAWOCW010000282.1:0-5270 GCA_046483615.1 Desulfosudaceae bacterium | reverse complement strand
GGCCTGCGCCCAGGCCGGCCTCCCCCTGGTACACGCCGCCGTAGCAGGTTTTGAAGGACGGGTCATGACCATTTTCCCGGGGGACGACGGACTTGATCTTATTTATGGACCCGATCATCCGAAATCAGACGCCGGGTCCTCATCCGAGCCTGACCGGGCAGCTTCTCCCGAAGAAACTTTGGGCGTAACAGCCGTCACCCCGGCCATTATGGGCGGGCTGGAAGCCATGGAAACAATAAAAATTCTGCTTAACCGGGGGCGCCTTCTGAACAACCGGATGCTTTACGTGGATCTGGAAAACACCGGCTTCCAGGAATTTTCCCTGGAGGATGATCCGGATAAAGCCTGAACCTTCGCCGCGGGACCTTATCCCGGATATTTCTTGAAATATCCGGGTTGTCAATCTCCGGCCTCCCGTCCAAAAACAATAAAGCCCGGCCTCCTGTCGCCAAGAGATCCGGGCTTTATTACCTGTCGGCTGTCAAATCAGGCCATCAGTCCTTATCCTGCCGCTTCTCCATCTCGGCCAGTATCTCTTCGGTAACATCCTCTCCGCCAACCAGCAGAGCGTTGGTATCCATGACATACTCATACCCTTTTTCAGCGGCAATATCCCGGATATCCTTTTTAGCCTTATTAATGGCCTCCAACTGCAACTCCTGCGAGCGCTGCTGCAGCTGCTGCTGGGCCACCTGCTGCTCCTGCTGGCCCTTGCCTTCAATCTGCTGCTGCATCTGCTGCGCCTCACCCTGCAGGGTCTGCTGGGCCTCCTCCAGGGCCGGATGCTGCGACACGATCTGGTTGGTATCGACGGTGACGATTTTAAGGTCGCCGGCGTCAGCGACAGTGGTACCGCCAATTCCCGCTATCGTCAAAATCGCGGCCATCAGACAGCCACCAAAAAATTTAAAAGTTTTTGCTCCCATTTGCGTCTCTCCTTTGCAAGCCTGGTAATTTTAAAATACTGAGACTGCCGGGACATACGGACAACCGACCGGCGCGAACGAAAATTCCGCCCGCGTCTGTCCCGCACTTATGCTCAGGGGCCAGCCATAAATCAAAAATCATATCCGAATTCAGGGAAAACGAAAAATATTAACCGGGTAACGATGATACTTCAGGATTAAATTTTAAACTTAACCGTCAATCGAACCCGATCAACAATTCATGGATGGGCACTCTTTTTCCGGACAATATATCTTATTCCGCACATTCCGTAAAGAGAATATGCCAAAAGAGATAAAGCGGCTAATCATGAAATTCGACCTGACAGTTCAAACCGGCCGGCAGCCGGTGACCTGGATTGGGAAGCCGAACGCGAACCCCGAACGTACCGCTGGCCGCGTCAATAACCTCATCAACGATTACCACCCGGCCCTGATAAGTTCCTCCCGGCGGATCATCGGGCATGATCCGGGCCTTCATTCCCCGACGGATACTACCGTAGTGAGCGGCCGGGACGACCACTTCGACATTAAGCGGATCAATGCGGGCAATTTTCATGATCGACCCTTCGCCGATATATTCGCCAGGCCCCAGGTGCCGCTCCACCACCACCCCGTCGACCGGGCTGAGAATGGTGCGCAGGTCCAGATTTTCCAAGGCCTCCTGCAGCTGAAACTCCATGATGCGCACCTCTGTCTCCATCTCATCTTTTTCATGAATAGAAATAAGCTGCTTCTGGTAAAGTTCTTTATTCCGCTGGACCCTTCTTTGGCCGAATTCCAGCCGGGCCCGGGCCAGGTCCACCTGGGCCTTTTCCACCCCGGACTTGAGTTCCGCCAGGACCTGCCCCTCCTTGATGCGGTCGCCCCGCTCCACGGCCACCCGTTCGATAATGCCCGGCACCTGGCTGCTGACCTCAATGACTTCGCTGGGCGCGACAAGTCCGCGGTACAAGCCATCTTCGCCCTCGGCCAGGCCCGGTCCGGTCAACAACAGACACAGCCATAAAACGCAACAACTCCTGGTAATCTTTCTTATCATATCAATTCTCCTGGTAAACTATTGTCTCCAACAAAACTCAGTGGTCACGGAGGAAGTGGTTTTATTCACTTCTGCCGGAAAAGGACAGGGTGTCACTGCGATTCTCATCATATCGGAGCAATCGTTTGCGAACCCCGGCATGGACCTTTTCGATTTTACGCTGGGCTCTGGTTATAGCTTTTTTCCCGGCCCGCTTCCAGAGCCGGGAGTCTCTTTTTCGCAGCCAGCGAGTCAGCCGACCGGTCAGCCCGGGAGATCCGTCTTTGAAAAGAGGGTCTTCCAGGGAAAGAAACACTTCGCATCGGCCGGGATCGCCCTGTCGACCGCACCGGCCCGCCAGCTGACGGTCCACCCGCCCGGACTCGTGCCGTTCGGTCATGAGAACGTGCAGGCCACCCCGCCTGGCCACCCCGGGAGAGAGCATTATATCCGTGCCCCGGCCGGCCATGTTGGTGGCAATGGTAACGCGCCCCGGTTCACCGGCCTGTTCCACAATAAGAGCTTCTTCTTTGTTCTGCTTGGCGTTGAGCACCTGGTGAGGAATATCTTTTTCCCGGAGCAGACGGCTCAGATATTCCGAAACCGCCACCGTGCGGGTACCGATCAGCACCGGTATTTCCCGGCGGTGTAATTCTTCGATCCGGCCGATGACGGCGGCGTACTTCTCCGCCAGGGTGGCATATATTTGATCCGGTTCAATTTCTCTGGCCAGGGGCTTGTTGGTCGGTATGGGCACCACTGACAGTCCATAAACCGACCAGAGCTCCCGGCGAATCTCCCGGGCGGTTCCGGTCATACCGGACAGTTTCAGATAGCGGCGGAAGAAACGCTGGTAGCTGATCCTGGCCACCGTTTCCCGCTGGCCGGTAATGGGGCACCCCTCCTTGGCCTCGATCAGCTGATGCAGCCCCCCCTCCCAGGAACGATCGGGCATGACCCGACCCGTAAATTCGTCGATAATCTGGACCTTGTCATCCTCGACCAGATAATGCTCATCCCGCCGGTAAAGATAGAGAGCCGTCAAAGCCTTTCTTACCAGCTCTTCCCGGCGGATGGGGCTTTGCCAGATGGGCCCCAGGGACTGAGCCGCCTGTAGAGCGGCCTCGCGGCCATGGTCGGTCACGGTAATATTCTGAACTCCCTGGTCGGCTTCATAATCGACGCGATAGTCAATATCTTCACAAAAACCTTCGACCAGGGCCAGGGCCTGTCGCACCGTCTCTTCTTCGTCTGGAGAGGCTTCGCTCCGGGAAATAATCAAAGGGGTCCGGGCTTCGTCCACCAGCACGCTGTCCACCTCGTCAATAATGGCATAATGGAGTCCCCGCTGCAGCAGCCGTTCGCTTTTACCATGACGATTGTAAAGATTTTCAGCGTGAAGGTGCAGCGCGCCGGGGCTGTCGTCCAGGGTGATGCGATCCCGGAGATAATCAAAAACCACGTCCTTGTTGGTACAGTAAGTGACATCACAGTCATAAGCGGCCCGCCGCTGCTCCGGGGTCTTTTCATGCACCACGCACCCCACCGACAGACCGAAAAACCGGTAAAGATCTCCCATCAGCTCGGCGTCGCGCTGGGTCAAATAATCATTGACGGTGATAATATGAACGGGGATCCCGGCCAGGGCCGCGGTAATCGCCGGCAGGGTGGCCACCAGGGTCTTACCTTCGCCGGTTTCCATTTCCGCCAGCAGGCCCTTGAGAATAGCGTAGCCTCCCACCAGCTGGCAGTCAAAATGGCGCATGTTAAGGATGCGCCTGGCTTCTTCCCTGATAAGGGCGAAAGACTCGGCCACCAGGGGAAACAAAAAACCGCTGGACCCGAGGCGACGACGCAGGATAAAGCTCTTTTTTCGAATCTCCTGGTCGGTTTGAGACCGGAGGTCTTCGCCCGACCGGGCCACCGCCGGCACGATTTTTTCGAGACTGGTCAGTCGGGCGTTATAAGGTCGGGCCACCAGGCCGACGGCGTCCCAGGCCAGGCGATCAAGAAAGGTCTGCCTTTTTTCTTCCCTTTCCGGGCGGGTAAAGTGATCGGCCCGGGGCCAGTTGGACACGGTTGGGCGCATGACAGTCATCTTTTTAAAAAAAGTCCGGCCGGGCCGGCTACCGGCTAAAGACCCTCAGAAAAACCCGACGCAGGCTTCGGTACCAGCGGCTGGCCAGAGTTTCCGCCTCGTGATCAAATCTCAGAAAGAGGCGGGCGCCCAGACGATCATCAAGGCGCTCAGCCAGGGCCACTTCAAAATAAAATAACTTTTCAAAAGAACGTTGCTCCTGCTGCTCACGGGGATCCAGGGCGAAATCTCCCCCACCTTCAAGCGAAAAGGCCAGGGTGGGCAACCTGCTTGAAGCAGCCGGCACTTCCCGGACAAGGCGGGCCGGAATTTGATGAAAAACCCGGCCGGCCGGCCGGGCCGAAACCGACCGGACGCTGTGCCGGATCTTGCCGACCTCGTTCTGTGAGATGGGAACCAGCACGGTGGCTTGTTCATAATCAACCACATATCCCAGGGGGTCTCCCCGTTTAATAAAACGACCGGGATAATCGTCGGCGTCCGGCAGCACAAAACGTCCGCTGGCCGGGCTTTTCACCACCAGGGCATCCCGCCGTTGCCTGGCCCGGTCCAATTCCTTTTGAATGAGGGCGATTTCCTCTTCAAGGATCCGCTCCTGAGTCCGGTCGGTGGCCAGAGCCACCAGGTAGCGGGCCTGGTATTCCCGAAGTTTCGCGGCCAGAACCTTTGCTTCGTTTTTGACCTCGGGATTTTCGCATATTATCAGGGATTCTCCGGGGTCAACCGAACTGCCCGGTCGAGCCGCCAATTTTCTGACCATGCCATCAGCTCCGGAGCGAATCTGGGAGTTCACCCCCGGCCAGAGGATCCCCTCGGCCATGGTGGTGGAAGGCAGAGGCACCGCGAAAATAAAAAAAGCGGCCAGGCCGCCCAAAGCCAGGGCCAGACCGGCTATTCTAACGCGCTTTTTGTAAAGATCAGGCACGGACAAAATAGTTTTGATAACTCTGAACAGAGGGATCACCACCAGACCGATCATGGCCCAGATGGCTATGATAACGCCCACAAAAAAGAATTTGCCGGCCACAAACAAGGCGATCCGGATGCTGATGAAGATCCGGTAAAAAAAGGCGGCAATACCGTAAAAAACCAGCCAGGCCGCCTCCCGGCGATTACTGAGAGTGAACATGGCCTGGTCGTTTCTGATCAGGTAGCGCTGAGCCAGGTATCCCAGGTAGCGATGGGCGCGGGAGCCCAGCTTGGGAAT
>JAWOCW010000256.1:0-13452 GCA_046483615.1 Desulfosudaceae bacterium | reverse complement strand
ATACGAGATAAATAAAAGGTTGATTTTATGATTCGTAAAATATTGATTGTCGATGATTCACCGGTTGCTCGCAAGATGCTTAAAAATTCTATCCCCAAAGACAAGGGGTATGAAATTTTTGAAGCAACAGACGGCAAAGATGGTGTTAAAAAATATCAGATGCTGAAACCTGATCTTGTTTTTATGGATTTAACCATGCCGGAAATGGATGGTTACACCGCCCTGGAAGAAATCAAAAAATTCAACAATAAAGCTCTGGTTATAGTCACCACGGCCGATGTCCAGCCTAAATCTATTTCCAATGTAATGACCCTGGGTGCTTTCACCCTTCTGAAAAAGCCGGCCAAGGCCCAGGTCATAGAAGAAGCCCTTCAAAAAGCCGAACTGGCGATAAAGGAAACCGATGAATAAGATTTCGGAGAATGATCAGCGGGTGATTTTCACGGACGAGGAGAAGGACATTCTCCAGGAAATCATGAATATCGCTTTTGGCAATGCCACGGCCGATCTGGCCGAATTAATCGATATTCAGGTTATTCTCAGTGTTCCGGATGTGCAGGTGCTGAATTTCGAAGCCCTGCCGGATTATCTCGGCGGAATGATTCCCCGGGGCCAGAAAAACAGCGTGGCCGGACAAAACTTCTGGGGGGAGTTTAATGGTTCCGGACTGCTTTTTCTTCCCAGCGGCACCGAACGATCACTCAGCCGATTCTTGAATGTGTCCCATCTTGATACTCCCACCCTTGATACGCCTACCATGGATACGCCCACCATGGATGAAGAATATTCACGAAGTCCTAAAGATGACGATACCATCAAAAGCGGTCTTTTGCTGGAGATCAGCAATATCCTGATCGGCGCCTGCGTGGGCAAAATATCTGACCTGCTTAATACCCTTGTTTCTTACACTCCTCCGGAAGTCCTCAGCATGGAAAAAACCGACTATAACTTTTTACTACAACATTTTGAGACAGAAGAAACGGCCATTGTCATGAAAACCGTGTTTCAATTTGACAAACAGAATGTCAATGGCTTGCTCCTCATTATGACCAACCGGGGTTCGCTGGGCTGGCTCAGAAACGCCCTGATTACTTTTATGGAACAATACGAGTAAAAACCGAATCAGCCCGGATATTTCAGTAATATCCGGGTTAGCGACTGATCAGCAGATCCATCAATGAAATACGACGCTCATGACGGGCGTCATCCTCAAAACCGGTCTTCAGCCACTTATCAACAATAGCCGCGTTAACATCAAAATCCACTTTCCGGGCAGCCAGGCACAGGATATTGGCACGGTTGTGTTGCCGGCTCAACTCGGCCATTTCCTCGAAGGTGCAAAGTGCCGCCCTGACCCCCAGAAACCGATTGGCCATCATGGACATCCCCAGGCCGGTTCCGCACAGCAGGATGCCCCGCCGGAATTCGCCGCGGGACACGGCTCCGGCCACCCGGTGGGCGTAAATCGGATAATCAACCGAGGTATCATTCTCCGGCCCCATGTCGGTTATTTCCCAGGTGGCATGATTTTCGCGCAAATAATCAACAATCTTCTGCTTCATGTCAAAACCGGCATGATCGCTGGCGATACAGATATTCATTATTCCCCCTGTTCCTGATATTTATGAATTTCTAATTTTGGAATGACTGCTAACCCGGATATTTCATGAAATATCCGGGATAATAACTCAAGACGACAGTGTCTCTGCTTCAAACCCGGTCAATCGTTGATCAAGGAGAACGCCGAATGACCTTAAAGCCATGGCGACCAGGTGGTACTGACCGACCGTAAAAACCAGGTCCATCAACTGCCGGGTATCATAAAAGCCGGCCAGAGCCTGCCAGGTCTCTTCGCTTATGACCGTGGAAGAATGCAATTCATCAACAGCTTGAATAAGCAGGCTTTCCAGCTCGCTCCAGCCGGGAGCTTCGGCTCCCAGCCTGATCCGGCTTATCTCCTCACCGGACAACCCCGCCTGTCCGGCTATTACAAGATGTTGCCCCCACTCGTATTCCGAATGACACAGCCAGGCCACCCGCAGAATAAGAATTTCCCGATCACGAGGCGGCAGGGTTGAGTTCATCAGGATATGACTGCCCAGCGGCAGAAACGACTTGAGCAAATCCGGATGCCTGGCCAGGGTGGCAAATATATTATCCGGCTGGCCGTCATGTTGCCGTCCGATAATACCCATTAATTTAACGGTTTCAGGATCAAGTTCCGAGGCCGTGGCAGGCGGAATCCGGGGTTGCTGATCGGTCATAACTGTCGGCGTCCTCATTTGTTCATGATGTTAAATTGATCCCTGCGGCCTCTGTCAAAAGAGGCGATTCTCTGTGTTATAAGAAAAGCGGCCGGGGTTGTCAAAGAAAATATTGGGAAAATATTGGGAAAATATTGGGAAATGATACTCCGTGCCGCCAATCTTCATGCCGGCCCCGATCCGGTAAGAAAAACCGACAAGATGAACGATTCCGGGAAAATAAAGGACAAACTCACAAGCAGCTTTTAACCAGGCCGTAATTATTATTGTTTGTGTTTGCCCTCAGGAATATGCTAACTTTTAAACAATACCTGTCCAGAATTCAGGCCCAGGAAGTAAACCCAGGGCTTAAACCCAGGGCTTAAACCGGATATCTCAGGAAATGTCCGGGTTAAACAAATAACAACTCTATTCCGGTTCGGGAATCAAGCCATGATTGAACAAAGAAAACACGCCCGGTTTGACGCGTTGAATCCGTCTGAAGTAAGTATTTACGATGCGGACGAGGAGGACGAACCGGTTGAAACCGGTAAAGGAAAAACCCTGAACATATCCCGAAGCGGCGCCCTGCTGGAAACACCTTTTCCAATAGGCAATGACCAGAAGGTCTCCTTGACCATCAACCTCAAAGCGGAGTCCGTGTATATCAGCGGCCGGGTGGCCCACACCAGTTGCGAAGCGGAAACCTGCTATAAAACCGGCATCGAATTTAAGACCATAGACGAGCGCGGCCGGCAGATTCTGGATAAATACATTGAACTGTTTCAAAAAGAACAAAATCCGGAAATATCATAAAAGTTTAAAAACTTTCGCGGCCGCTTCCGGATCGACCTTTTTGACGGCCCGGGCCAGGGCCCGGGCATGAATCGCCCCGGCAAAATGGACCGGGCTTTTCTCCATAATCGGATCCCATCCCGCCGGATCAGCCGAGCAGAAGAACTGAGTTTCCAGGCCCATCCGGATAACCGCCTGTCCGACTTCCATTCCCGTTACTTTCCGGGCGGCCTTCCAGGTAGCTCCACAGGGGGCGCCCCGCCGTGATTTAATTTCAACCAGTTTGCCGTCTGCCATGGTTACCTCAAAAACCGGGAGACCGAAGAAATCACTATACCGACCGAGGCAAGACCGCCTCGGAAGCGCGCATCAGGTAGGTGGAGCGTATACCCAGGGATTGTTGATTTTTTTTCCGGAGGCGACCACGGGAATCTTCTTTTGCGCACAGATATCGGCCAGATCCTGGGACAAATCCGAATGGGTTAAAAAATCCAGAACAATATCAGCTGAAATATCCCGGGGCAAATATGGAGCGCCGTCATCTATCACCGGCGGTAGATCACTTGTCAGAGAAGCCACGTCCAGCTGAAACTCTCCCTGCCCGTATTCAGTGATACCTTCAATTTTTCTTTCAGCCTTGTGGTCCTGCTGCAGCACCAGAATCCGCTGAATGGACCTGGGCTGACAACCGGCCTTTCCACATTTCTCCGCGTTTTTTAAAAAATCTGTCATCTCTCCGCCTTGTTTATTTTAGCCCGGAAAAAATAATGAAATATCCGGGTTAGCCCGGCAGATAAAGCCGGGCTACCACCTGGCAAAATGTTCTTCAGTCCAGCCGGGGCAATCATCCAGACGGATTTGGTTTCCGGCCTCGTCCGTTAAAATACCTGAAAAAAAACCCAGGAATTGAGTAAATCGTGAGACCACCAGCAGGGCGTTGAGCTTCTCCCCACGGTCGGCCACCGGCGTGAATTCAAGCCGGACTCGACCATCTCCCGAGGTTATCCGCCACTTGCCGCGGTCATCCTGCTCATCATAAACAAAATTAACGCTGTCTACCTTGACCTGATGATCGTCAATCCAGAAGGCGTTTTCCGTGGCCCCGGTTTCATTGACACCGCAGGCCAGATTGAGACCCAGCCGGCGACTGTCCGCAAGAACCGTCGCGATGGCCGCCCAGTTCCACCACGTGTTCCGACGCAGATATCCCGCGGTCCAATCCATGATAGCCTGGCTTGAATCGGGACGCAAGGAATACGATTTCCCCTTGACCCGCAAGGATCCCGTCACCGGAATAGGCGTCAGCTTCCTTGTGAAGGTCCATCCCCGGAATCCGGTCGGGGTACAGATTCGCAAAGGGGTGGAATCCACCTGCGGCAAATTAACCGCCAGCCTCATCTCCCGGCTTTCAGCCAAAAGCCGGTCACCGGACAGCCGGACTGACAGCGCGCCGGTCTTGAAAAACGCCGCGGCCTCTTCCGGAAACGGCGAGATATCGACCTTCCAGGGAGGGGTGGTTTTTTGGGCCTCGGTGAGGCAAAGGTTATTCCTGTCAAACACATAAAAAAAACCATTAGCGGCGTATTGTAAATCAACAACCGCTACCCCGGCCATCAAATCCGGAGTGCTGATGCCGATAAAAACAAATTGCTTAAATAATAATCGACGGGCCAGCCCGGATCGCAACCGTCCCGTCGGTGTCCGCAAGGCATACTCCAGATGGTTGATCCGTTTTACCGGCTCATTGATCAAACCGAAATCAATGCCACCCTGATTGTTTATCAGATTTTCCACGGCTCTTTCCTTGACGGCTTCGTAAATTACCTGCCCTGTTTCTAACATCCGCCCGGACAACAAGGCAAGGTAAAAAGACGGTTCCCGCCCCACTTTGGCTGTCAGTCGCGGGGCGCGCCTCAAGCCCACCCGCTTCGTCCGGCGGACGAATTCTTATCAGAAAACCGGGTTGGGTGAAAAAAGGCCGTTTTTTTTATTATTTTGGATAACAATGAGTTCGGACTGGATTTAAACTTGATTTTTGAGACTGTTGCATTATGATAAATTAAAATTTTTTTACTCTATCAACCCCAATCTTTCATAAAATTTTTAGATATATATTTATCTGTGATAATATTTTATTCACCTGGCTTATGTTTATGTTAATATTTACAAAAGATACCGGTAATTTTTGATGGTCTCGTCCAAATTCTAATTTGAGACGGTAAAGTAAAAAGTGGGGAATCACATCAGAGCTTTTTTACCAGGCCGTCACTTTTAAGTTGTATGATCACATGAGGGGTGTATGAAAAAAATTCTGGTCGTCAATATAGATACGGTTACACTTAATATAGTTTCCAGTCTCCTGACGGAGCATACCACCGATTTTGAAGTTTTGACCACGGAGGAGATCAGTGAAGTTGATGAGATTGTCAAACAACTGAATCCGTCGGTGGTGATTATTGATCTTGAAAGCCCTCCTCCCGCTGATCTGAAAATTCTCGATTACCTGGCTAAAAGTCATCCCCGGGTGATTTTCATGGTCATGACCGCTTTTGAAACCGGGGAAATCACGGCTGCCATCAAATCCATAAAAGCCCTTCAGTATTTCGAAAAACCGGTTGACTTTAAAAAAATGGCGGATGCCGTCTACGATGTTATCGAAACTGGCGTAGGCGGCCAAATTCAGGGGATCAGCCTGACGTCTTTTCTGCAGATGTCGGAAATGGAAAAGACAACCTGCACCCTGAGAATTAAAACCGAGGAGAAGACCGGTACGCTTGATCTGATCAAAGGGGTTTTGGTGACGGCTGAAGCCGACACCCTCACCAACGAAGAAGCTGTCTACGAGATTCTTTCCTGGAAAAATCCGGTCATCGAAATCGCCGACGCCAAGCCCAATAAAAAAAGGGAGATTAAAACTCCCTTGATGAATCTCCTGATAGAAGGCGCCCGTAGAAAAGACGAAACTTCGGACGGGCAGGGAGAAGACCGGGCAACCGTGCCAAGCCCCCAGAAAGTTTCCGTCAAAGCGGCTGACAGCGCCATGAAGGACCAGGACGGCAAAACCAAGCAAAAAAAAGGGAAGCTTCCGGACCAGGCTGACAAACAATCACCCTCAACGGAACCTAACTCAACAGCAGCCACCTCCGGCAAAGTCACCGATGCCAGCCAATTTCTAAGGAAAAAACGTCTGGTTTCCCGGCTCGCGAAAATTGCCTCCGCTGCCCTGGTTTTAGTGCTGCTGGTCCTGCTGTGGCAATTTATAGGTACTCCCTGGCTGGCCGAAAGAAAATTCAATCAAACTATCCAGGCCGCGGAAGAAGCCTCGACCCTGGACGAAAAACTTAATATTCTTAACAACTACCTGGATACCAATCCGGAAACCCGATATGAACTGCAAGCCAAAGCTAAAAAACAATCATGCCGGGAGGACATGAAAACCCAGGCTTTTGAAGAAGCCATCGCCAGGGTGGACTCTCTTGAAGTTGACGAAAACTTCCTGGAAAAGGCCACAGCTATTTATGAATCTTTTCTAAAAGAACATCCCGACAGCGGTTATACCAGTGAAATAGAGGATCGGCTGGCGGAACTGCCCGCCATTGTTGACGACGCTGAATATCGTGACTTGCTGAAAATTCCGGAGAATCAATTCAGCCAGCGTTTTAGCGCCTATAAGGATTATCTGCGCCAGCACCCGGACGGCGCCAACTCGGGCAAAGTCAGGAATATGCTTGAGGGACTTGGTGAAGATCTTTACCAGCACATCAAGTCTGTCAGTAAAAATTGCCTGGAAGAGCAGACCTGCCAGCGAAGTCTTGATCTGTGCACCTATTTTCTAAAAAAGTTTGGAGATCACCGGCGCCAACAGGAAGTAACCGACCTGCGACAAGCCATCAAAGACAGAATGGCCTGGGCCGATATTTCCAAAAAAGCCCAGGAAAAAGGAGTCCATTCTCAGGCGGCCAAACAGCTTTATGTTGATTACCTCAACCGGAATCCCCGGACAACTCTCAGGGAGCGATTTCAGGACAAGATCAACAAAATAGAAAAATATCAACAGGAAGAGGAGAATTGGCGGCAAATACAAAACTATGCCAGCAATGACGAGATTGATATTTTCGACCGTTTTAACCGCCTGGAAAAATATGTTAATGACGGACCGCCCCAGAGATACCGCGATAAAGCACAAGATATCCTGGCCTGGCTGAGACAGAAGAAGAACTCCATTGAGGAACAAAGGGAAACCGAGGCGGCCCGGGAAAGGCTGCGCCGCGAGCGGGAAGAGGCCATCAGCAATACCGTTGGAGAAATCAGAAAAAAGATGCTTCACTCCGGCAGCCGCTATGTTGAAAAACATAACCGAACCATTACCGACACTGAGACCGGTTTAACCTGGTGCATGCTGGACTCGGCGGTACTTACGGAAAAATGCCTGGATTATCAAGCCGCCCGAAAGTACGTGGAAAATCTTGATACCGGAGGCTTTGATGACTGGCGGCTGCCCAGTCCGACCGAGCTGCTGGTGATTTACAACAGCTCTCCCACCTTCCCCACGGGCGAGGCGAACTGGTACTGGACATCGGAAGTAGTGACAGCGGCCTGGCAGAAGAAGGCGACCAGTGTCAGAGAATCATCAGACGGCACCTGGCGGAAAAAGGAGACAGACCTGAACCGGTGCGGCACGGTACGGGCTGTCCGTCCATAAGTCCGGGGCATAACCAGAACAGAGCCTGAATAAGCAATGCCAGTCTTCGAATACACCGCCATTAACTCCAAAGGCAAAACCGTCTCCGGCATTATCGACGCCGATGGCGAAAACGCCGCCCGGGATAAGCTGCGGGCTACCGCCGTTTATCCGGTTTCCATCACGGAAGCCTATGACACCGGTCCCCAAAAAAAGGGCGGCCGGCTACAGGGAATAACTCTTTTCTCCAGGGTCCGGGCCAGCGACCTGACCATGACTACCAGGCAACTGGCAACCCTGGTCGGGGCGGGCTTCCCGCTGGTTTCCGCCATTTACTCCCTGATTCCCCAGACCGGCTCGCCGGCTTTAAAAAAAATACTCTCCCGGATCAAGGACTCCATTGAAGAGGGCAACAGTTTTGCCGAGGCTCTGGCGGATTTTCCGGATGTCTTTTCTCCCATATATATCAACATGGTCCGGGCCGGCGAGGCTTCCGGAACCCTGGAGGTCGTTCTGGAAAGACTGGCGGAGATCAATGAAAACCGGCAGGTGCAGAAAAACCGGATAATCTCGATCCTGGCTTACCCGGCCGTCATGGTAGTGTTGGGGTTTGGCATTCTCATCTTTCTGCTGGTGTCAATCGTTCCCAAATTCGTGTCCATTTTTTCAGATATGAACCAGGCCCTGCCCTTGCCCACCCGAATCATCATCGTCTTCAGTGATTTTCTGGCTGGCTACTGGTGGGTCTTGATAGTGCTGCTGATCGGCCTTTACCTCGCTTTCCGGTACACCGTCAAAACCGAAAAAGGCCGTTACCTGCTCGACCAGACCATTCTGCTGACGCCGGGCATCAGTATTCTGGCCAAAAAAATCGCCGTGGCCCGCTTCGCCCGCACCCTGGGTTCGCTGCTGGAAAACGGCATTCCTCTGCTGACGTCGCTGGACATTGTCAAAAACATTGTCGGCAACAGCCTCATTGCCCAAGCCGTGGCCGAAGCCGCCGGCAAAGTGGAAAAAGGCCTGAGCCTGGGCGTCAGCCTGGAAGAAGCGGGTATCTTTCCCACGCTGCCCGTGCAGATGATCAAGGTAGGGGAACAAAGCGGTGACCTGGAAAAAATGCTGCTGAAAACAGCCGAGGTGTTTGAAAACGAGGTGGAAAGCACTTTAGTCAGCCTGACCTCACTGCTTCAGCCACTGCTGGTCGTTTTCATGGGAATCATCATCCTGTTTATCGTGCTGTCCATCATCCTGCCGATCTTTCAAATGAATCAACTGGTAGCGTAATAAAAAAATAAAAATATCGAATTTAAAACGGTACTGTCACCCCGGCCATCACCCCCCGGCCCTGATGAACCGGAATAATTGATATCCGGATGCCGTCGAGATCCTGAATCAGATGGCGGGAACGACGGCGGTTGAGTTTATGGGCGGCGGCAGTGGAACCGTAAATGCTGCCGGCGTAGAACCCGAAATCCGCCAGGGCGATCATGGTTCCCAGCACTTCCAGATCGTTGTCATAAGCCTCGACAGCGGCCCAGATCATGCCGCCGTTGAACAGAAACGAAACCAGCGCGTCGCGGTAACGACCGCAATAAAGATAACCGGCCCCGGGGAAAACGGCCAGTCCACCGGCCAGGGCCGGACTCTTGCGATCGGCCAGTTCCCCGCGGCGGCCGGTCCGGCCCGCGGCCAGGCGCTCCCGGATCGTCTCCACCCGGTAGTAATCCCGGTTGTCCGGACTGATTTTTTCAAAATAAGCAACGGCGGCATCCATGGCGGCGGGGTCCAGCTCCGGCGCCGTTTCCAGGTATATCCAGGCCAGATGATAATAGGCCCGATCCCGGAGGGCCGTGTCACCGGTGGTTTCCAGCAGGCGTTTCAAATTGGCCACGGCCGGCGACCGGAGCCCCAGGGCGGCGTAGCACTGGCTGACCATGAACCGGGCCGAAGTGGCCGGCTCGGTCCGGAACTCCTCCGTCTCGGCGGCCGCGGCCAGAGCCTGGAACTCCTCCAGGGCCTGTTCATACCGGGCCTGCTTAAAATAGGTCAGGCCGATCCTGAATCGGGCGTAATCGACTTGAGGGTGGTCGGCAAAGAGGTAGCAAAAGGTTTCATACTCCACCCTGGCCTGACCATAATCGTCCCGCGAAAAAAAATGATCAGCCAGGCCGAGCTGCTCTTCCGGGATGACCGTCCGGGCCGAGGCCGTTTGCCCGGCGTCAAACCCCGGACCGGCCAGCAAAACACCAAGAAGAATCAGAACCAGGAGGTGACGGCCGAAGCAGCCGTTATTTTTCGGGCCAGTAAGCATTGATCTCCAGGGGATCATAACAGCGGGTCCGGCCGTCAATTACAATTCTCGGCGCCAGCGACAATTCATCCCGGCCGCACCGCAGCAGGCGGTCGCAGGTCATGATCCAGCCCTTCAACAGGCCGTGCTCCTGGAACGCCTCCTGGCTGTAACGGGAACAGGTGGGATACATGGGGCAGCGGTCGCCATCGGCAGAGGACAACCATTGACGATAAAAAGTTATCATGGCCCCGGCCGGAGAGGCTGCCCCGTCCCCGGCCGGAGAGTCTGCCTCGTACCGGGCCGGAGAGGCGGCCCCCTCCCGATCCGGCGGCTGAGCCGGAAGCGGCTGCACCGTCAGCATAACCGTCACGAATACTGCGACCAGCGTGGCCGCGACCATTTTTCGCATAACCTGGCATCCTTTTTTATCGCTGGGTTACCCGCAGCACCTCGGCGATGCTGGTATCACCCGCCAGAATTTTTTCAATCCCGCTGTCCCGCAGGGTGGACATGCCCTGCTTTTTGGCCTGGACCTCGATACGGCTGGAATCATGGGTGGTCAGGACCATTTTCTTGATGGCCTCATCCATGACCATAATCTCAAAAATTCCCGCCCGGCCGCTGTAGCCGGTATTGAGGCAACGCTCGCACCCCTGTTTCCGGTAAATGACGGTATCCCGGAACCGCTCCGGGTCGCCGCCGACGCTTTTGACGGCTTCGGCGTCGGGGACATAGGCCTCCTTGCAATAGGGACACAAGACCCTGACCAGCCGCTGGGCCACCACCGCCAGTACCGACGAAGAGATCAGAAACGGCTCCACCCCGATATCCACCAGCCGGGTAATGGCGCTGGCCGAATCGTTGGTATGCAGGGTGGAAAAGACAAGATGACCGGTCAAGGCGGATTGAACGGCGATTTCCGAAGTTTCCCGGTCCCTGATTTCTCCCACCAGGATAACATCGGGATCCTGCCGGACGATGGAGCGCAGACCGCTGGCAAAAGTCAGGCCGATCTTCTGGTTGACCTGAATCTGGTTGATACCGTTGATCTGGTATTCCACCGGATCCTCAATGGTGATGATATTGATATCAGGGGTGTTGATCGAGGTCAGGGCCGCGTACAGGGAGGTGGTCTTACCGCTGCCGGTGGGGCCGGTAACCAGGATAATACCACCGGAATACTGGATCAGCCGCCGAAACAGGTCATACTGCCGCCGCGGCAGACCCAGCTCGGATATCTCCAGCAGCGTGCCGGACTTGTTCAACAGCCGCAATACCAGCCGTTCTCCGGCGGTAATGGGAATGGAGGAAACCCGGATGTCGATCTCCTGATCACCCACCCGGACCTGCATGCGGCCGTCCTGGGGCAACCTCTTTTCAGCGATGTTCATATCGGCCATGACCTTGATGCGGGAGACCAGGGCCGGCTGAACCCGCCGGGGCGGAGTCAGAAAATCATACAGGATGCCGTCCACCCGGTACCTTATTTTGAAGCGGTCCTGGTAGGCTTCCAGGTGGATATCGCTGGCCTGGGCCTTGGCGGCCTCGGACACGATATAGTTAACCAGCCGGATGATCGGGGCGGCGCTGGCATCATCCAGCAGATCGGCGGCCTGATCAATCTCCTCGATAATATCGTCGGCGTTTTCCATGTCCCGGACCAGTTCCTCGGCCCCGCCTCCGCCCCGGTCGTACAAATCACTGATGGCCGCCCGGATATCCTCGCGCCTCGCCGTCACCAGCCCATAATCCCGGGCGCCCAGCAGCCGGGCCAGGTCATCGGCCGCCTCCACCCGGGCGGGATCATTCACCGCGATCAGGCATTGCCCGTCGCCGTCACCGTCCTTACCCGGCAGCCGCAAGGGCACCATGGTATATTGCTTCAAAAAAGAGGCCGGAATATCCCGGATCCCTTCTGCCACGTCCTCGGCCACCACCGGTTTCTCTTCAAAAGAAAGGCCGTAAAGAGCGCTTTTAATCAGCACCAGTTGTTTTTCGGAAATCAGCTTACGCTTGACCAGCACATCACCCAGGTTGCCCTCAGCCGCGGCAGCCACCCGGTCAATCTTTTCCAGCTGCTGCGGCGACAAGCCCAGCTGCTTGTCCTGGTCATGAATAATCTGTAATAATTGACTGTTCATATGCCTCTTTGGCCTACTATGAAAATGATTCCGGCCCGGTTGTCACTCACTGCTTTCGGCGCGATCGGCCTCTTCCGGGGCTGCCGGATTTTCCTCTTCAACTTCATTTTCACCGGAGACGGGATTATCCTGGTCAGCTCCGTCCCCGCCGGAAACGCTGCCGTCGTTCCCGTCGTCTGATTTTTTCTCACCAACGCTTTCCGGTTTATCAAGCCTGATGCTGCGGTTCCGGAGATTTTCTATATTGCTCCTTTTATCCTCCACCACCTCTTCGGCCTCGTCAAAGGACTTGATCACCCGGGGCGTAAGGAACACAAACAGGTTGCTCTTTTCGCGGGCATCGGAAATACCCTTGAACAGCCAGCCCAGCAGGGGAACCTCTCCCAGGCAGGGCACCTTGTATTCCACATTGGACATGCTGTCGTCGATGAGCCCGCCGATAACGATGGTATGCTGATCATGAACAATGACGTTGGTCTCAATGGTCCGCTTGAGGGTGGCCGGCCGCTCCGCCGAAACCGTGGTTAATTGATCCAGCCGGGTCACCTCCTGGGTCAGGTCCAGCCGGATCAGGCGGTTTTCATTGATCTGGGGCTTGATCTTCAAACTGATGCCGACATCTTTGTATTCGTAATTACTGTATGTCTCGGTGCTGGCCGTGGTCCCGATTTTGGTCAGATAGGGAATATTTTTGCCGACGGTGATACTGGCTTCAGTATTATTGGTGGTCATGATCTGCGGCGTTGATAAAATATGAACGTCCTTGTCTTTCTTATAGGCCCGGGCAATGGCGGCCACGTTGGGAAAGGTGACGTCCCCGATCTTGATGGCCTCGCCGAAGCCTGCCAGGGAGAAGCCCGCCGGCAGGGTTCCCAGGCCGGCCTCATTAGAAGGTGCCACCAGACCGTAAATATTGGAGTAGCCGGACTCACTGGCCCCGCCAAAACCACCGCCATAAGCGCCGTTCTTGCCATCATAAGTGCCGTCGTTCATGGCCATCCATTCCATGCCCAGATTAAAATCGCTGTCCACGCTGACTTCCATGATGAGGCATTCGATGTAGACCATGGACCGGGGGATATCCAGCTGCTCGATAATATCCCGCAGAACCGCGTAGTCCGACCGTTCCGCCATGATAATCAGGCTGTTGGTGGCGCTGTCGGCGTTAATGCTGACATCCTTGGAGATAACCGGCGCCCGGGAAGCGCCCGCCCCTTCCCCGGCCTTGTCCTGGGGCAGATTCATGAGCACTTCGGCCATCTCTTCGGCGTCGGCGTTTTTCAGGTAGTAAACATGAAT
>JAWOCW010000162.1:0-6874 GCA_046483615.1 Desulfosudaceae bacterium | reverse complement strand
TTTTGAACCGCGCCAGACCTATTATGATGCGCGCACCAAGACCGTCAGGCAATTGGGCGGCGGAATGGTTAACCCGGTGGTGGATTAATCCGGATCTGGAAGGGCAGCTTTTTGCTTTGCCGTTCCAACCCGGACTTTTGACGAAATTATTACTAAATAAGGAGCTGACATATGCGGGACGTCGCTGTGGTGGGAGCCGGTATGACCCGGTTCGGAAAATACGCGGATAAGGGTATCAAGGATCTGGTCAGAGAACCCGTGGAAGCGGCCGTCAAAGAGGCCGGCCTTGATTACGCCGATATTGAAGCGGCCTACGTGGGCTCGGCCGTTCCCGGGGTCATGACCGGGCAGGAGCAGATCAAGGCCCAGGTCTGCCTGAGCGCCATGGGCATCGACACCATTCCCATGTATAATGTTGAAAACGCCTGCGCCAGCTCGTCGTCCGCCCTGAACCTGGCCTGGACGGCCGTGGCTGCCGGGGTGCATGACTGCGTGCTGGTGGTGGGCTTTGAAAAACTGTTTGATCCGGACAAGCTCAAATCCTTCATGGCGCTGGGCACGGCCGTGGATATTGAAATGGCGCAGCAGTTCCTGGAGGATTTTCAAAAGAAGCAGCAAAACGACGAAGAAATTCTGTCTTCGGAAAGCGGTAAAAGCAAAAGTATTTTCATGGATATGTATGCCTATTATACCCGGCAATACATGAAAAAATACGGTCTGACCCAGGAGCACTTCGCTAAGCTGGCGGTCAAGAGCCACCATAACGGGGCCAACAATCCCCATGCCATGTATCAGAAGGAAGTTACCCTGGAAGAAGTGCTCAATTCCGGTGATGTCGCTTTTCCCCTGACGCGCATGATGTGCTCTCCCGTCAGTGACGGCGGCGCGGCGGTTATTGTCTGCTCCCGGGAAAAGGCCGCCCGGTTGACGACCCGGCCGGTCTGGATCGCGGCCTCGGTGGTCGGCAGCGGTAAAATCAGCCAGGATTTGTCCGATACCCTGACCCGGCGGCTGGGGCCCGCCGCTTTCGAGCGGGCCGGCATCGGACCGGAGGAACTGGACGTGATCGAAGTTCACGACGCCACTTCGCCCTCGGAAATTATTACCCTGATTGAACTGGGCATCTGTCCGGGCGAAGAAGCCCCGCGATGGATCGACGAGGGCGTGCTGGAGACTACCGGTCGGATGGCTTCCAATACTTCCGGCGGCCTGGCTTCCAAGGGGCATCCCATCGGCGCCACCGGCCTGGGGCAGGTCAACGAGATTTTTCAGCAGTTGCGGGGACAGGCCGGCAAACGCCAGGTGCCGGACGCCAGGATCGGCATGACCCATAACGGCGGAGGCATCCTGGGCGTGGACGCGGCGGCCATGGCGCTGCATATTTTTAAAAGATGACGGCTTCGTAAAAAGTCCAATATCTATGTTGCACCGCATTTCTCGGAATTTCACGTACTGCTAAGTACGCTGCATTCCTCGAAATACGGTGCGCCTTGATCTTGAACTTTTTACTTTGCCGTCTTAATCTGGACTTTTTACGAAAACGTCAAAGATAAGTCTGGTAAAAGGGGGATACATGGAAGACGCGGACAGAAAATACTGGAACATGTCCATTGAGCCGAAGCTCAATACTGACGAGATCAAATCACTGCAACTGGAAAAGCTGAAAAAGGCCCTGCACTGGCAGTACCACCATACTCCCTTTAACCGGGACCGCTTTGACCAGGCCGGGGTCAGGCCCGAGGATATCAACTCCTTTGAAGATTTTGCCCGGGCTATTCCTCCCGCCGGGCAGGACGAGATCCGTGAAGCCATTGCCGACATCGGCCTGGATATGGACAAGCTGATGCGTTATGTCTTCGGGGATCAGCGGGTTGACGATCTTTACCTGTTGACCACCACCTCGGGTACCACCGGCATTCCCACCCCTTATCCGAACTTCAACGCGGCCATTGAAGACGCCCAGGAGATCATGTGCCGGGCGGCCTGGCGGATGGGCTTTCGTCCCGGTGATCGCCTGGCCATCTGCTTTGGCCTGTCCATGCACGCCGCCGGAACTCCCCAGATCCTCTGGTTCAAGAATTTTCCGGGTCTGTCCATCATTCCCATCGGCGCTGAAGCCGGCACGGAAAAGATTCTGCAGTTCATGCAGTTGTTTAAAGTCAATATTTTTGCCGGAACTCCCTCGCTGGCCCTGCATCTGATCGAACGGGCGCCGGAAGTGCTGAACATGCCGGTCCGGGACCTGGGCATCAAGATTATGATGCTGGGAGCCGAGCCGGGGGCCGGCATCCCCGAAGTGCGTCAGAAGCTGGAATCAGAATACAATGCCAAAGTCTATGATGCCGGGGCGGGATACGGCGTCTCCTGCGATTATCCCGTCTACCAGGGCATGCACTGGATTGCCGATGATTACGCCTATTATGAGCTGATCGATCCGGAAACGAAGGAAGTGGTTCCCATGGAAAACGGCGCCACCGGCATCATGGCCGGCACCGCCCTGCATCCGCCGGGAGCGGTCTGGTTTGACATGCGCTTTACCATGATGGACATTCACCAGGTTTTTACCGATCCCTGCCCCTGCGGCCGGAGCGGTTTTCGATACAAGGTGGTGGGCCGGGCCGATGACATGCTGAAAGTAAAGGGAGTACCGGTCTATCCGGCCGCCATTGAGGGCGTTATCCATTCTTTTCCGGACAAGCTGACCGGTTCTTTCCGGATTGTCCTGGATGAGCCGCCGCCCCGGGTGGTACCGCCCCTGAAGCTCCGGGTGGAGCATGCCGATACGGTTCGCAAGGAAGACCTGCCCGCCCTTGAAAAAGAGGTCACGGAAAAAATGCACCACCTGCTCAAGATCCGCCCGGAGATTACCTGGCTGGAGCCGGGTACCCTGGAGCGGGCCACCAAGAAAACCCAGCTTCTGGAAAAGAATTATTAAAAAGGCCAAGCCCGGCTGTCGGGGCGGCGCGCTAGCCCGGATATTTCACGAGTCGATTTGAGCGCAGCTGCAAGGCGGCCGATATGAAGCTGTAGTAATCTACCGCGAATATCGGCCAACGCAGCAGATGCCCTCAAGGTGACTCGCCCGCAGGGTGTTTTTGATATAAAATTGCCTTTATTCCGCAAATCCAAAATGACAATTTGTAATTTTGAAATGACTGCTAAATTCAATATAAGTAATTGATATAATGCAACAAGGTAATGCTTTTTAAAAAATTTCATGAAATATCCGGGCTAGATCAGAATTCCACGTAGGATTCGATCCGCTGCTTGATTTCTTCCACGGCCCGGGGGTTGTCGATGCTTATTTGAACGGCTTCGTGCGGACAATAGGTGACGCAGCGGCCGCAGCCGCGGCAATGATTGTCGTGGACGGCCCGACCATTGACGATGCTGATGGCGCCGAAGCCGCAGGCATCGAGACAGGTGCCGCAGCCGACGCAATTATCCTGAACCTCCACTTTTACCCCTTCCAGGATCGGCATGACCCCGTCCAGGTAGTCGCCCGGCATATGCTTGAAGGCCGTCATCATGCAGCAGCAGGGGCAGCAGAAGCAGACACTGAGCAGCTGGCTGCGGTCCGGAGTAAGAAAGATAAAGTTATCCACCCGCACCTTGCCGGTCATGGGCACCAGGCCGGCGTTTATGGCCCGCTCGACATGGTCATGAGCCTGTCGCGGGGTCACCCGCCGGCTGACGCCGTGGGGGATCTTCAGGGCGCTTTGCCCCATGAACAGGCAGCCGACGTCATGAGTATAGTTCTGGCAGTCGTGGCCCAGCCGGCAGCCGCACTTGTCCATGATGACGTGAATGGAGGCCTTGTCGATAAAATCATGCAGGGCCTGGGCCGGCAGGGCCTGGCTGGAGGCTTCGCCCAGGCTTTTATTAACCGGCAGATAGGTGATGCTGTTTTTTTCGGGGTTCATCCAGGGGATCATTCGCCGGATACCGGGAATTTTCCCCAGCTTGAAGATATGCAGCACTTCCATGGTGGGCCGGGTCCGGCGCCCGCTTTTGAAAATCCAGGACAGAACGGCCTGGATGATATTATCCCGCTCCCGCTGCCGGGACTCCAGGTAATCGAAAAAAGCTTCCCGGGAGGTGTATCGGGGGAGCCAGCCGCTGGCCGCCTTGAATTTGTCGCTGTGACAGAAAATGGTGTAGCGGCTTACGCTGACCCAGCCGCCGCCGGCCGGAAAGAGTCGCAGTTTAAAGGCAATGTCGGCGATCAGTTTGAGCAGTGGCGCCGGCAGGTAAATAACCCGCGCCCGGGATTGTTTAAAGCACCACCTGGTGGGAACGGCGTCGTCCGCGGTCACGTTGTAGACGCCAGGCAGGTCTTGCTGCCAGGCCAGGTACAGGGCCTGGCCCAGGTCAACTTCATGAATAAACTGGTTATGGGAAATGTTGCCGGAGGGCAGGGCGGTGATCTTCATGGACCAGAGCCGGGAAAACATGTTGTCGATTTTCGGGCCGATCAATAGCCCGGTCCGGAGGACGGTCAGGGTGACCTCGGGATGGCCCGCGAAAAAAGCGGTCACGAAGTTTTCCACTTCCACCTTGCTGGTATTGTAGTAGCTGTCCTCGTTTCCGGCCAGGGGAGAATCTTCGGTGAACCCCAGGGGATTATCCCGGTGTGATCCGTATACCGTGGTGCTGCTGGCGTAAATCACCTTTTTGACGTGGTTGTCGAGGCAGGCCTGAAAAACGTTTTTGCTGCCGTTGATGTTTATGTCGCGGGTTTTGCGCTTGTCCTGAATTTCACCGACCACAAAAGCCAGGTGGTACAAGGCGTCAGCCCCGGCGATAACCTCCGCCAGCTTGTCGCTGCGAATGTCCAGGCGGTGAAAATCCACCTTGCCATAACCGCCCTTCCAGGGACTGACATCCAGGCCGATAATTTTATCTACTTCCGGATCGGCCTGCAGCCGGGGAAGAATGGTGGAAGCAAAGTAGCTGTTGACACCGGTAATGGCGATCGTCTTACCCATGATCTTCTCCTGGATGAAATTGGGATTATAGGTGCAGCGCCTGTAGCCTTGTTATGGAAAATTGTGATCTGAATTTAAAAACTAATCTATTTGGACCGACAGGTCAAGAAAAAACTGTAATTGTCTATGTTATTATTTTAGTTGCCTATCCAATAAAAAACATAGTGTACAGTTGATGTTCAATGGTGGTCGGAGAGTCTTTTCAGGCTGGATTCAGATCATAAACAATACCGACGCAGTCCGGGCAGGCCACCTCATTCCGGCCGTTGGCGGAATTCCAGGGAAGAGGCGTTCCGGTCCCGGTCAGGAGCAGGTAGGGGTACAGCGAGCCGAATGCCGCCGGGCAGAGAAAATCAGGATTGTCAAGGTTGACGCCATAGCGTTGTCCCTGCCGAAGCGGGCAGTCAGTTTGGGGCTGCTGCACAACCTTGATGGCCAGGCTGTAATCCAGCCGGTCCCGGGGATGCCTGACCAAACGGCCGAGATGGTCAAACAGGGTCTGGCTAACCTGCCGGAGCAAGGATTTTTCCGCGGCTGATTTTTCTATGGTAACCGTTACCGGTTCGTTCGTGCCGGGATGATTAAAAAAAAGCGGTCGGGACGGGGCGGCCTGGTACATCCGGGCCAGTATCCGGGGATAGATATGCCAGAAAACATGGGGGCAGCCATTATCCGGCAAAAGGTTTCCGGCCGGTCCCGGTTTTTTATGATAGCGGCAGGAGTGAATCACCTTTGCCACCGAGACCATGGCGGAGTGCCCGCGGTTGAACCGGTGGATGGCCTTTTCCAGGGACATCCCGGCTCTGCTTCGCAGGAGGATTTCCGGAAAGAGCCGGTAAAACCGGACAGCCCGGTCCTGGTCCTCCTGACGGTTCAAGAGAAGCGGACGTCCGAGGGGATGCGGGCAGGGGCAGTTCCGGTCGTTCCGGATAATCCGCAGGCAGATCCGGTTGTCGGTCCACGGGCCCACGCCGACCACGACCCCGGCGGCGGGATTGGGGCAGCCCACCAGCACCTCGTTGGGATAATGGCGGTTGACGCTTTTTTTCAACTTTTGGCCGGGGTAAAGGGGCGGCCGGCGCCGGGTCGGGTCGGCGGCACGGATGACCCAGTTAAACCAGCCGCCTGCGGCCAGGGTAACGATATAGGGCACCAGGTTGTAAAACAGGTAGGGGCACAGCTCCGGCGGCTTCAGGTCAGCCAGCCGTTTATAGGCCGGGTCTGCTGTCAGCTCGGACAGGTAGGAGGTCATGGCCGTTTTTCAGGTAAAAGTTTAATCTGGCCCGGTTTTTCAATAACTATCTCCGGGCCGCGGTGGAAGCCGAGCCTGGCCCGGCTGATCACCACCCGGGACCCGTCCGGCGGTTGTAAGCTTTTATCCTGAAAATAGAGCCGGACGCTCCGGTCGTCATAACGCAGGCAGCCTTCCTGGTACAGGCCGGACAAGGCGGTGATAACTTCATTCTGGTAAGATCGCTCGTTCAAGTCGAGGCCGGCCGGGTCCAGGAGGTAGTCTTCCGGATCGACCTTGCCGCTCCGGTGGTTTACCCCGCTGATATCCTTTATTTCCCGCAAACCGTAATGATCATAAAGACGGCGGACGGTAAGGTCGTAAAGGTCTCCTTGCCGCAGGTCGCCGGCCGCCTGATAAATATAGATGGCCCGGCCGTTTTTCTGTTTGATAACGGCGTTGTTCCGGTGCTTATAGATGACGACGACTTTTTCCAGGCGCAGGGCCACCCGGCCGGCCTTGACCTCGTAAAGCCGGTTGATCTCGGCTGGTTCCGGTTGCTCCCCGGTGTGCTCCCCGGTGTGCTCCCCGGTGGAGCGGTCGGGCCGGGCTTCAAAGGGGCCGGTTATAAATCGGGCATAGAGGGGAAGATGAT
>JAWOCW010000122.1:0-5047 GCA_046483615.1 Desulfosudaceae bacterium | reverse complement strand
AGCTGGGCGCTGGCCCGGTTCAGATCAACCCCCACCCCGTTGACACAGCTTATCACCACGTCGTCCAGGGATTTTTTCAAGGCGGACTGGCTTACGTCATGCTGATACTGGCCCACGCCGATTGACTTGGGGTCGATTTTGACCAGCTCGGCCAGGGGATCCATCAGGCGCCGGGCAATGGAAACGCTGCCCCGCACTGTCAGGTCATGATCCGGGAACTCTTCCCGGGCCACCTCGGAAGCGGAATAAATGGAGGCTCCGCTTTCGTTGACCATGACAACCTGGATCGGTCGATTAAAAGGAATGGCCTTGACAAAGGCTTCGGTCTCACGGCCGGCGGTGCCGTTGCCCACGGCAATGGCCTCTGTTTCGAACTGCCGGATCAGCTCCTGGAGCTTGTCCGCGGCCGACCGGGTCTTTTTTTCTGAAAGATGGGGATAAATCGTGTCCCAGTGAAGCAGTTTTCCCTGCCGGTCCAGGCAGACCACTTTGCAGCCTGTTCGAAATCCGGGATCAATTCCCATAATCCGTTTGGCGCCGAGAGGCGGGGCCAGTAAAAGCTGCCGCAGGTTTTCGGCGAATATCTTGATAGCCTCGATATCGGCTTTTTTCTTGGCTGAAAGCCGGGTTTCCGTTTCCATGGAAGTGGCCAGGAGCCTTTTGTAGCCGTCCCTGACCGCCATTTTCACCTGGGCGGCATCGTCTGCTTCGCTCTTCACAAAAAGGTTTTCCAGGACGGCCACGGCCTCTTCTTCCCCGGGAGCGACACGGAGTGTCAGAAAACCTTCCCTCTCCCCGCGCCGCATGGCCAGCATGCGGTGGGACGGGACCGTGGCCACGGCTTCATCCCATTCGAAATAGTCCCTGAATTTGGAGCCGGCTTCCTCGGTGCCGGGAATGACCCGGCACGAGATCAGGGCTTTGCCGAAAAACAGGTTCCGCATGGCGGCCCGGGCCGCGTCGTTTTCATTAACCATTTCGGCGATAATATCCCGGGCGCCGGCCAGGGCCTCCTCAACGGAAGAAACCATTTTTTCGTCGTCAACAAAAGGCTCCGCCGCCGCTCGCGGGTCCACTCCCTGCTGTTCCAGGATGGTCAGGGCCAATGGCTCCAGGCCCTTTTCCCTGGCCATAATCCCGCGGGTACGGCGTTTTGGTTTATAAGGCAGGTAGATATCTTCCAGGGTCGCCATGGTTTCCGCGGCCAGAACGCGCTGCTTCAGATCATCGGTCAGATGGCCGTTTTTTTCCAGGGAATCCAGAATGGTCTGCTGCCGGTCGGTGAGTTCATGGAGCTGGTGAAGCTTGTCCCGGATGTCCGCGACGGCCACTTCATCCAGGCTGCCGGTGGTTTCCTTGCGGTAACGGGCGATAAACGGGATGGTGGCACCGTCCGCCAGCAGGTCCGCCACGGCCCGGACCTGTTCCAGGCGGATACCCAGAGCCGCCGCCGTGGTCGGAATAAAGGTGTCCTTGTTCATGTGCCTCCGCTGAAAAAATCGCGTCTACAGGTCAAAAAAAAAATATCCGGACAAAAGGGATCGGCTGGTTTGACTGCGTGTTCATTGTCGCACAGGTGATCAGGTCGTCAGGAGGTAATGGTGCGCAGAATATCTTCATTGCCAACTACGCCGACCAGTCGGCCATCCTTGATTACCGGGATGGTGTGGTAATTTTTATCAACCATCAGGCCGGCCAGGACTGATATTTCATCATCCGGGGAGACGGTCACCGGATCAGGTGTCATGGCCTGGTCTACCGTAACCGCCGTGATTTTTTTTACTTCTTTTTCCAGTTGCCGTCCCGAGCTGGTGGGGATAAATCCGTCCAGCAGGGTGAAGAAGGTGGGGATGGGGAATTTTTTCTGCTGCGAGATAAGATCGCTCTGGCAGATGATCCCGACCAGTTCGTTGTCGTCGTTAACAACCGGCAGACCGTTAATGCCTTCTTCGATCAGGATCTTGGCCGCCCGGGTAATTTCCGTATCCGGCGTCACCGTAATTACGGCGGTGGTCATGATATCTTTGACGGTTATCATAAGTTCTCCTTGGCGCGGGTCATTGTTTGATATCTGATGATGATTATACACCCGGAGGCGCCGGTAGTCCAGATATCGTTTTTGGTTGAATCGGAAATTATTTCAGGACCAGGTCCAGGTAGTGGCGGGTAATGGGATCGGCCTTGTCAAAAGGGTCTGGCTGCCGCTGGTTAGCGGCGGCTATTTGCCGGCGGGCGTCCCCGGCCAGGGTCTTGCCCAGCTCCACCCCGAACTGGTCAAAGGGGTTGATTCCCCAGATAAAGGCTTCGTAGACCGTTCGCGCCTCGTAAAAGGCCAGCAGCCGTCCCAGGCTGTCCGGCGACAGGTCCGGAAGAGTGATGGTGGAAGAGGGCCGATTTCCGGAAAAGCTCCGGTGGGGATCGTCGGCCGCCCGGCCTTCGGCCAGGGCTTTGGGCTGGGAGATGAGGTTGGCCCACAATTCCTGGTGATTGGTGACGCCCCGCGAGGTTTGCCGGTATTGTTCGTAGTGCGGACGGATCACGCCGATAAAGTCAATGGGAAAGGGGGCGCCCTGGTGGGCCAATTGGAAAAAGGAGTGCTGGGCGTTGGTGCCGGGTTCTCCGAAAATCAGCACCCCGGTGTCCGTTTCCACCGGTTGACCGTCGCTGGTGACGGACTTGCCGTTGCTTTCCATGTAGAGCTGCTGAATATGAGGCGTCAGCTTGGCCAGCGGGGCGGCATAGGGAATAATGGCCTGGGCGTGATAACCCAGGAAGTTGTTGTTCCAGATGCTGATCAGGGCGGCCGTCAGGGGCAGGTTGTCCTCCGGCGATGCCTGCCGGGCCTGTTCATCCATGGCGTGGGCCCCCTGCAGAAAGGCTTCAAAACGATCATAGCCCAGGTAAAGAGCCAGGGGAAGTCCGCCTACCGCGGAAGTGACGCTGTAGCGCCCGCCGATGAAATCGAACATGTGAAAGGATCGCAGCACGGGAAAGGCTTCCGGGTCGGCGGGATTATCACCGGGACTGCCCTGGCTGGTTACCGAAACAAAGTGCCGGGCCGGGTCCAGGCCCTGGTCCGCCATGAACTGGCGGGCCAGGTTGGCGTTGGCCATGGTCTCGGCGGTGGTAAAGCTTTTGGAAACCACGATCCAGAGGGTGGCGGCCGGGTCGATCCGGGCGACAATTTCTCCGAAATCATGGATATCCACGTTGGCCAGAAACCAGAGATTTATACCCTGATCGGCATAGGCCCGCAGGGCCCGGCTCGCGAATTCCGTGCCCAGGTAGGAACCGCCGATGCCGATGACCACGACGTCGGTAAAAGCCTGGCCGGTAGAGCCCACCAAAGAGTGGTCATGGACGGCCCGGGTAAACTCTTTTATCTCATTTTGAACCCGGCGTATTTCCGCCAGCACATCCGTGCCGTCGATGGTCAGGGAGTGGCGGGAAAAATCACGGGCGGCCGTGTGCAGGGCGGCCCGGTTTTCGGTGACATTAACCGTGGCCCCGTCGGTCATGGCCTGGAATTGTTCTTTGGCCTGCCGGGCGGCGGCCAGCTGGTAGAGATAATCCAGGGTGGCCTGATCCAGTCGCTGCCGGGAAAAATCATACAGAAAGTCGTCCTGGCGCAGGGAAAAATCGGAAAGCCGTCCCGCCGCGGAAGTGAGATATTTCAAATGCATTTCCGGCCGGGACATCACAACTGCCTGCTCTCGCAGCTTGTGCCATATCTTCAGGGAAGTCAGAGGTTGTCGCGGCATGGGTTCGCTCCTTTATCTTCAGTTTTTTTATTATATCGCGGTGACATGAAAATTCAAGGCTCAACCCGGCTGGTGTGATGGAAAGGGGCGGAAGCGGGATCAAAAAAAACGGGCGCCCGCCGAAGAAGAGACGGAGCGCCCGTTTTTAGCTGGTCTTAACCAATTTTATTTTATCGTTCCGGTTAAGGCTCTTGACGAAACCGTTACTCTTTTTCCTGGTTAGCGGCCTCGATAATTTTTTCCGCCTCCTGGGTGGGCATGATCTCATAGTGTGAGAATTCCAGGGTGAACTTGCCCCGGCCGCCGGTCATGGAGCGCAGGTCGGGGTCATAGGACAAAAATTCCGCCATGGGCACGTGGGCTTTGATTTCCTGGTTCTTGCCCTTGCTGTCCATGCCGAGGACCTTGCCCCGTTTGCTGTTCAGGTCGCCCATGACATCACCCATGAACTCCTCCGGAGTGACCACCGTGATTTCCATGATCGGCTCCAGGATCACCGGGGCGGCATCAACGGAGGCCTTTTTAAAGGCCAGGGAGCCGGCGACCTTAAAGGCCATTTCCGATGAGTCCACCGAATGGTAGGAACCGTCGTCCAGGATGGCCCGAAAGTCGATGCAGCGAAATCCGGCCAAAGGTCCTTTTTCCGCGGCTTCCTGGATTCCTTTTTCCACGGCCGGGATATAGGTTTTGGGAATGGAGCCGCCCACGATCTTATCCACGAATTCAAAACCCGCTCCGCGCTCCATGGGTTCCAGCTGTACCCAGCAGTCCCCGAACTGGCCGTGACCGCCGGACTGTTTCTTGTGCCGGCCCTGGACGCGTACTTTTTTGGTGATGGTTTCCCGGTAGGGAACCTTGGGCGTGCTGAGGGTGACTTCCACGTTGTATTTTCGTTTCAGCCGTTCCACCGCGGTTTCAATGTGAATCTGTCCCCGGCCGCTTAAAATAATGGCCTTGGATTCCGCGTCCCGGGACAGCTTCAGGGCCGGGTCTTCTTCGGATAATTTGGTCAGCGAGGTCTGGATTTTATCCTCGTCGCCCTTGTTCTTGGCCTCCACCGCGAAGGAGATGACAGTCGGCAGCGGTTCGGCGCAGTCAAAGAAAACCGGGCGGCCGGGGTCGCAAAGCGAATCACCGGTATTGGTCTTTTTCAGTTTGGCAATGGCCACGATGTCACCGGGACCGGCCTGGTCGATATTTTTCTGTTTTTTGCCGGTCAAAGCCAGCAGCTGATTGTAGCGCTCGTTGCTTTCACTGGCGGCGTTGAGAAAAGATCCGTCCGGGCC
>JAWOCW010000350.1:0-9072 GCA_046483615.1 Desulfosudaceae bacterium | reverse complement strand
ATTTTTCTAAGAGAAAACGAGTAGTTTTCTTCGGGTTGAGAAATAGCCGTTTATGAAAGTTACTATCGCGAAAACCTCCGGTTTTTGCATGGGTGTTCGCCGGGCGGTCGATCTGGTCCTGGACGCGTCCAGTACGCAGGCCGGTCCGATAAAAACCCTGGGGCCGCTCATTCACAACCCCCAGGTCCTGTCTTTGCTGGCCGAAAAGCAGATTACCGTGATGGAAACGCCGGTAAAACCGGGAACCGGTCATGTTCTGATCCGGGCTCACGGCGTTCCGCCCCGGACGATCGAAGAGCTGAAACAGGCCGGCTACACCGTTATAGACGCTACCTGCCCCCGGGTCATTAAAGTTCAGACTATCATCCGCAAGTACGCTCAACAGGGTCACGCCGTTATCATCATCGGCGATGAGAACCACCCGGAAGTTGCCGGTCTGCTGGGTTTTGCTTCGGACCGGGGATTCGCGGTCAACAGCCTGGCAGCCCTCAAAGATCTGCCTCGCTTTGACAAGGCCATTATCGTGGCCCAGACAACCCAGAACACCTCTCTGCTGGAAGCGGTCCGGAGCTGGGCCGAAGCGGAACGGCCGCATTATAAAGTTTTCAACACCATCTGCCCTTCCACCCAGAATCGGCAGGCGGAAACCGAACGCCTGGCCAACGCCGTGGACGCCATGATCGTGGTCGGCGGCTATAACAGCGGCAACACTCAACGGCTGGCTCAAATTTCCGCCCAAAGCGGCCGGCCGGTCTATCACGTCGAAACCAGTCAGGACATGGACTTTTCGGCTGTGGCCGACGCCCGGCGGGTCGGAATCACGGCCGGCGCCTCCACCCCCAACTGGATCATCAATAAAATCTACCGGGACCTGGAAGCGACTCACTACAAAACCAAGGGACCTTTTGTCCGGCAACTGTTTTTATTTCAGCGGCTGCTTCTGCTTACCAATATCTACCTGGCGGTGGGAGCCGGATTTTTATGCTATTGCGCCTCCCACCTGCGCTATGCCGAACGTTTTCTACCCCATATCGTCATTGCCATCTTGTATGTTTTTTCCATGCATACCCTGAACCGGCTGACCGGCATTGAGGAAGATCGCTACAATGACCCTTATCGGGCGGTTTTTTATGAAAAGCACATGGTGCTGCTGGCCGCGCTGGCCATAGCGGCCGGCGCGGCCGGCCTGCTGGTGGCTTTTTTTCTGGGGCCGGTGGCTTTTCTGCTGCTGCTGGTCATGAGCGGCCTGGGCTTGTCCTACAACCTCTACCTGATTCCGGAAAGGTTCGAAAAACTCCGCATCCGCCGGATTAAAGACATTCCCGGCTCAAAGACAATTCTGATTTCAGCGGCCTGGGGGGTGGTAGTGTGCGCTTTTCCGGCGGTGGCCTCCGGCTCCCTGAACCTGTCCGCCCTGTTGACGACGATCTGGTGCACCGGCATAGTTTTTGTGCGGTCCGCCTTTTTCGATATTATTGACATGCAGGGCAACCGCCTGGCCGGCAAGGAAACCATTCCCATTCTCATGGGCGCGGACCGGACCCTGACTTTTTTGAACCTGGTTCTGGCCGGCTTATTCCTGCTTCTTCTGGTGGCCAGCCTGCTGGGAATCGTGTCCACCCTGGGATACGCCTTGCTGCTGTTTCCCGTCACCAGCGGCCTGCTGCTCCTGGCCTATAAAAAACGCGCTGTTTACAACGGAGCCCGGCTGGAATTCCTGGTGGAGAGCCAGTTCATCCTGGCCGGCCTGATAGGCCTGGCCTGGGCCGGGCTGGTCTGAGGCCGGACCAGGGCAGTTCAGGTCATATGGCGGTCTCGGTGAAAGTGGTTTTTATTCGCGCCTGGCCCCTTTTGGGGGCCGCTTACAACCGTCTGCTAAATTTCTCGAACTCGGGCTGACGCCCTCAGACAGCGAGAAATTCTTAACGCAGCCGGTTGCAACCGGCTTTTCCCCAAAAGGTGCCAATGGTGCTCACAAAAACCACTTCCCCCGAGTTCATTTTTACGAAGCCGTCAGGTTTTCATCTATAAATTTTGACGACAAGGATCAAGCTGCCATGAACCCACCACCGGTTGCCATTCCCATAGACGGGGTGCTGGATCTGCACACCTTTCGACCGGAGGAAGTCAAATCGCTCTTGAATGAATATTTTACCGAATGTATCAACCGGGGCATTTTATCGGTCCGGGTCATTCACGGTAAGGGCACCGGTGTTCTGAAAAAAAAGGTCTGGGCCACCCTGGCCGCCCACCCGCGGGTGGAGTCCTACGGCCCGGCACCGCCTTCTGCCGGCGGCTGGGGCGCCACCATCGTCAGTCTCCTGCCCGCGAAATAAAAAAGGCCGGCCGGCGCGCCATGGCGCCGGTCGGCCGATCAATATCTTCTTTTAGCCGTGACAGGCTGTCCCGTTATCAGGAAACCTTTTCCATCAGCAAGGCGCCGCCATTGCCAAAGGCACCGCACAGAGAAGCCGCGCCGTATTTGGCGTCCGGAAAATCAGTCTCCAGCACGTTCAACAGCGTCACCAGAATACGAGCTCCGGACTCGCCCAGGGGATGACCCAGGGCGATGGCGCCGCCCCAGACATTGACCCTGTCAAAAGGCGCGTTGTCGTTGTCCAGCTTGAGCTCCCTGATACAGGCCAGCGCCTGGCTGGCAAAAGCCTCGTTCAACTCGATGGGACCGATGTCGGCCGGGGTCAGACCGGTTCTTGCAAACAGTTTCTGCATGGCCGGTATCGGAGCGATGCCCATCATGGTGGGGTCGCAGCCGCCGAAGGCGCCATAGCTGTACTTATAGGAGTAGGAAAGGCCCAGGGCATCGGCTTTTTTACGGCTCATCATCAGCAGAGAGCAGGCTCCCTGGGTCAGCGGCGAAGAAGTGGCCGCCGTAACTACTCCGTCGGGCTTGAACGGAGATTTCATCTGAGCCATTTTTTCCGGATCAACCTTGTCCCGGATCCACTGGTCATGCTCCACCAGAAACTCGTTGCCTTCCATGTCCAGACCGGTCACCGGCACGATCTCTTTTTTGAACTTGCCGGCGTCGCGGGCGGCGGCGGCCTTCTTGTTGGACCAGAGGGCCATGTTGTCCATGTCTTCCCGGGGCACCTTGTAAACCTCGGCTACCTTTTCCGCGGTGGAACCCATGGGGATTTCAGCCAGATCATACCGGCTGAACAACCGCGGCGGAAAGTCCATGTTGGCGCCCATGGAAACCTTTTCCATGTCCTCCACCCCGGCGGCGATCATGATATCGGTCTCACCGGTCATGATGGCCCTGGCGGCATGCATGGTGGCGGCCATGCCGGAGGGGCACTGGTTGGTGATGGTGTTGCTGGGAACGCTTTCCGGGTAACCCCCGGCCAGCCAGCCCAGACGACCGATATCGTTCTGCATCCCGGAGATGTTGGCGCAACCGACAAAAACCGCGTCCACGTCTTCGGGAGCGACTTTTTTGTTTCGTTCAAACAGGGCGTCATATACCGCTGTCAGCAATTCGTCCGGACGTTTATTTCTGAACCAGCCTTTTTCGGCGTGGGCCCTGCTGTTGGGCGTTCTGATGCCGTCAATAAATACACATTCTTCCATAATACCGTCTCTCCCTGATAATTTTGAGTTGAACCTTTTATTGTTCCGGTTAATTTCGCGGTTTATACCTTATCCGTAAACTCCGCTTCCGCCATGGAGCGCATCTTTTTCTTGTCCAGCTTCTGCACCTCGGTCAGCGGCATTTCCTCCACGATTTTGACCGCCCGGGGAACAGCGTACTTGGCTACCCGTTCTTTTAAAAACTCTATGATCTCTTCTGGTTGAAGATTTCCTTTGGCTGCCTCCGTGGGCTGGACATAGGCGATCACCCGCTCGCTGCCTTCCCGCTCGGGATCGGCAATGCCCACGGCTGACCCCATCTCCACCTTGGGATGGGAAGAAAGGATATCGTCAAGTTCCCGGGTATACACCTTGTATCCGGAAACGTTAACCATGTCCTTGGTCCGATCAACGATGTAAAAGTAGCCGTCCTGGTCCACCTTGACCACGTCACCGGTCCGGACATAACCTTTTTCATCCAGGCCGCTGCCGGCGTCCGGCCAGTACCCCAGCATGCGCTGCGGCCCCTTGAGGCACATTTCACCCCTTTTACCGGCGGCCATGTCTTCCGGGGAAAGAGGAATGCCCGTCTCCGTGTCTATCAACAGAATTTCCGTGTCCGGAAAGGGGATACCCACGGCCCCGCGCTTTTCGCTGGCCGAATGAGACTTCTTTTTCTTCCCCCCGGTCCGCTTGACCGTAAAGGAGATGAACTTGCCGGCCACCGTGCCGATGGTTTTGCTGCCCAGCAGGCGCAGCCCCCGGTTGGCCACCGGCACAACTCCGGGAAAGCTCATGACAGCGCTGTTGATCCGCTGCGGAACGCGTCCGCCGGCCAGCCGCACCAGAAAAGAAGTGTTCAGATGGGTGTTGGGAGACATCTCGGACAGACCGTAGCCTTCCATGATCGCCCCGCTCGATTTTTTTTCATATTCCTCCTGGGTGCTCGGGGGCAGCGGCGCCGAGCCGGAAATCCCCAGCATACCGATGCCCGCCAGTTCTTCCTGGGCGAGCTTGAGGAACTGGGTGGGAACCCCCATCTGCATCAGCGGCCGGTACTCCTTGATCATTTCCACCATGACCTTGGTGTCCCTGGCATCGGGAATCAAAATCTGGTCCGCCCCCATCATGGTCATAACGTGCATGATCATGTGCCCGTAGGAGTGAAACAGGGGCAGACCCAGGAGGACGGAAATGGCCCCCCGGATGGCCTTGCTGGCGGAACCCTGGGCCCAGGTCGACTGCATGGCATTGGCATAAATATTTCGATGCGTCAGCATGCAGCCCTTGGGAAGGCCGGTGGTTCCCCCGGTAAAAAGTAATAATTCCAGATCCTTTTCCACGTCAAAAGAAACCTTCGGGGGAACCGGTTCGGCGCTCTCAATCAACTTGGTCATCCAGACCGCTCCGGGCACATCCGGTTGAGCGTGTTCTGCCGGTGGATTTAAAGAATAGTCATCCAGACTGGTAACAATAAGATACTCTATCCCGGTTTTTTCCTTTACCTCGGCAGCCAGGTCCAGGTACTCATCCAGGCAGATAATAGCCCGGGGCGAGCCCTTGGAAAACTTGTGTTCCAGATTGGCCGGCGGCTCCAGGGAGCTGCTGGGAATCTGAACCAGACCAGCTTTGGCAATGGCGTAATCAGCCACCACAAACTGGATGCTGGTCGGCAACAAGGTGGCCACCCGGTCTCCTTTTTGCAACCCCAGACCAGCCAGGGCAGCCGCCAGGCGATCAGCCTGATCTTTAACCTGGGGATAGGTCATCTTGAATTTGTTCTGGATAAGCCCTGTTTTTTTGTACTTGGCGGCGGCTTCGTCCAGCATGTCGCCCACGGCCTTGTCCGGATAGGGCTCAAGGGTTTCGGGAATCCCGAACACCTTGTACTCTTTAAACCACGGCATTTTTTCGCTCAAAACAAGGCACCTCCGTATTCTGATTGTTTTTGGGTATACTTCCAGACCCTAGGTAAATAATGGCTGGGTCTGCATGGCAAAAGCCATGTCACCTTCAATCTGCATCCCTCCGGACATGAACAGGTTGACCGGATTGGTTTGTTTGTTAACCAGGGCGATGGAATCCGCGGTCTTCATCTTGAAGGTGGCGCTGGGGGCTTCCGCGCCGTTAAAGATGGTTTCGAGGGAGACCACACTGCCGTCATCATTGGAAAGATTGGCGATCATTTTGCCCTTGAGGTTCTTCAAGGCGTCATATTTGGCTTTGTTTAAGTCACTCTGAATGCCCAGCAGCATATCCAGGCTGTTGGTATCGATCATTTTCTGCATATCTTCTTCGCTTATGACTATTTTGACCATGGGGTTGTCCAGCTCCCCTTCTTTAACGTCAAAATCCGTGCCGTCTTTAACCACGTAACTATATTTATCTCCGCCAACTTCGAGCATCATGGAAAACTCGGTGCCGCCGAGCTGGGCTGCCGCCCCGCTTTCAGCAATCATTTGTTTGGCCATGTTGGGGGAAAAATCCAGAAGCAGGTCTTTTATGCTGATATCTTTGGGTATATCCATTGTTGTTTCCTCCTTTTAGAAGCACTGAAGCTCTAAAAATTATTATTTATATTCATTCCATTACAACCATGTCAACAAAAATCATACATCAGTCCCGCCCGGAGACAGGACCTTGACAGAACAACTACTTGTTTTTAATTGAATTATCGCCCCCTTTCCTGCCTGGGACCGGCTTCTTTGCCGCCGGCAACCAATAAAGAATTAATCGCGTAAAAATTGGAGCCGCTCCCTTCCTCGAATTTTGCGACTCCCCGCTTGTCAGCTGATCTTGAACTTTTTACCTGGCCGTCCCAATCTGGACTTCCCAGGAACTTCCAAGTTACTTTCTGCAAAAATACCGCCGCGGCGGGGTTGGAAGCTTTTTACGAAAACATCTCTTTTGTCGGTTTATCGGGTTGACAAAAACTTTTATCTATTATAGAACCTGACCATAAAACTGACATGTCAGTTTTCAAAATAATAAACCTTAATCCGGATGTCAACTAAAAAACATAAGCTGGCCGGCTTATGGTTAAGTTTTTGTTGGGCCGGCCTGACCCGGATATTTTATGAGTTTTTTCGATTCTTAAATGGTGAAAAAGGGTTAAACAGCCAGTTACAATTTGTATTTTGAAAAAGAGCCTGAATTTATTAATAACTAATTGAAGTTTACACATTAACAAACTATGATCGAAAAGATTCAGGAAACATCCGGACTGAATCAGTCTTGTCAAATACCGCTTTTTTTGAAAAAATAAATTGGTATGCTTTGGCAAAAGCCTTAAAAAAAGAAAACAAGCCATGAAAGCCTCTCAACGGAAACAACACATCCTGTTATGCGCCAAAAAACTTTTTTCGTCCTACGGTTTTTACCGCACCCAGATCTCCGACATCATCAAGGAGGCCCGGATCGCCCGCGGTACCATTTACCAGTATTTTGAAAACAAGCAGGATATTTTCGTCACCCTGCTGGAAAACACCTACCTGCAATGGGAAAAGGCCATTTCCGAAGCCGTCCAGGGAATAGACCTGAGAACCATTACCCCGGAGAAATACCTCCGGCTGCGGGTCAGAACCACCCTGGCCTTTCTGGTGGCTGACCCGGATATCTGTAATATTGTCATGACTATGGGATTCGGGCTTCCGGCTGAACTGGAGGTGGCCACCCGCCGGCTGGAAGAAAAGATTCGCATCATCGCCATTAATGATTTTCAGCTGGGTATTCACAATGGGCATATCCGGAGCGACCTGAACGTGGAGCATGTGGGAGAAATGATCGCCGGCGCCATTTTTCGATCCGCTTATTACGCCCTCAGCCAGCCGCCCGAACCGGATCAAGCGGTTGACGTGGAAACCCTGACCGATGATTTTGTGGCCTTGTTTGCCCCGGGTATTTTTCTTTCCCGCTAACCCGGATATTTCCTGAAATATCGGGGTTAAATCCGATTGACTTCCTTTTTCATTTCTGATATTATTCAGTTAGATAGTAATTGATTGCCTGTCACAATTACGCCTGAATTATCATCTTAGTTTAGTACCGTAGCTGTTCCGGACTTCTGCTAATCCGGTTTTTTTACGGTCTGATTTTATTACCCCCGATAATAATATAGTTAACATTTTGACAAGGACGATCATGACGGTGAAAAATTCGCGGCTGCCTTCGGCGCGCCTAGATACGACGCCTGGCTGAAAGACGCCTGCCTGTCTCTGCGCTATGATATAACCGGCAACTGGTGCGCCAAGCTGGAAGGCCACCTCATGGACGGAACCTTCATGGGTAAAACCACCACTGACCAGGACTGGGCTCTGTACGCGGCCAAGCTCACTTACAGCTTTTAACTGAAAACCGGTCTGGCCCGAATTTTAACCGGACATTTAAACGGAATATTTCGCGAGTCGACTTCAGCCCGGCCGGCGGTTTCCCTCCGGCGGGACGGCCGGGTAAAATTCGGGCCGGACCTGAACACCAACTGGGACAACAAGCATGTGGCGATCTTTGAGCATTGCAAATAAAATCTGGGTCAGCCTGGGTATTTTACTGGCTGGTTATTTTTTTTCCATCCTTTTCGGATTTCTGAGCGGGATTAACACCGAAGACCGCCTCAAGTCCGTTTATGTCTATCTTTACCCGGCCTCTCATAAAAGCCAGGCAGCCCTGACAGCCTTTGACGAGCAGATCAAGCTCTACCAGGATGCTTACCTGACCGGGGAGGCCGGCCTGATTGACAAGGCCGGACAGGCGGCCCGGGAAGCCGGCCAGGCCCTGCAGGAGATTCACGACCTGGCTGCCAGGCAACAGCAGGAAGCAACGGCAGCTGACGACATTTCCGGATCTCTGGAGCGCTTTACCCGGGACGCCCGGGAAGTTTACGCCCAGGCCATAACCGAATCCGAGGCAGTGGCTCCCACCACCCTTGGCAAGCAAAGCCCCAACCAGCAAACCATCTTTTCCCTGGCCCAGACCACCAAAGAAATCCGGGCCCAGCTCCGGGATTTGCAGGCCGGTTATAATACCCGGCTGGAGCGGGAGCTTTCCTCGATTGTCCGGTTCAGCAAGCAGCAGCGCTACGGCAATTTAATTCTGTTCGTGGTGATAGCCATTCTGGCCAGCCTGCTGATCCGGTTCATTGTCCGGCGCTCCATTACCATCCCCTTGAACAATGCCGTGGACATGGTCAAAGACATTGCCGAAGGCCAGGGCGACCTGACCAAACGGCTGACCATAACCTACCGGGATGAAATCGGCGAGCTGGCCGGCTGGTTTAATGTCTTTATCGACAACATGCGGAACATGGCTACGGATATCATCAGCCACGCCGGATCGGTCCGGAATTCGGCCACGGACCTGACTCAGGTATCAGGGCAGATGGCCGAAAATTCCGGTCAAATGGTGGATAAGTCACGTTCCGTGACTTCGGCCATGGAGGAAATGGACGCCAGCATGGGAACCATCGCCGCCGCCATGGAGCAGGCC